>CAIZGG010000084.1 GCA_903932425.1 uncultured beta proteobacterium
TACCGTTTGTGGTTAATTTCAGAAACTCCACTTTGGCACTTAGATGCCGTTAGGTAAAGCGAGGGCTCTCTGCTTTTCTGGCACCCTCACTCCCCAGGGGGGAGGGAGGCGTTCATAACATCTCCGTGATTATTTAAGGTCTTTGAACCCATGCTACAAGCATTTAGTTGTTTTTTCTAGACATCTACTTGCTATGATAGATAAAAATATTAAGCACCCACTTGTGGTGCGTCACTCAGGAGACAAGCATGAAAGTATATGAAGCCGTCACAGTTGGTTTGGTTGCCGAAGGTTGCAAAACGCTCTTTGGCCTAATGGGCGATGGCAACATGTCGCTTTGGGGTGCTCTAGGCCGCCAGGGCAAAATTGATATCGTGTCTTCCTTCAACGAGGCGGGTGCGGTGTCGATGGCCGATGGCTATTCGCGCACGACCGGGCAAGTTGGCTTGTGCACGATCACTTGCGGCCCGGGCCTGACCCAAGTCGGCACCTCACTGAGCATTGCCGTACGTAATCGCTCACCAATGATTCTGATTACTGGGCAGATTGCTGCCGGCGCAAAAAATAATATTCAATCCATGGATCAACGTCGCTTCGTTGAGGCCTGTGGCGCTCGGTTTCATGACATCAGCAGCGCTGATAACCTGGCCGACGAAATGGCAGAGGCCTTCTATGCTGCACGGGTGCATCGGATCCCTGTGGTCTTGAATCTTGACATGGCTCTGCAAGAGCAGTCTTTTGACTGGGATTTTGATTACCGTCCTTCGACCAACTTCTTGCCTGCACCAATCGGTGCACCAAGCGACGAATCGCTACAACCACTTTTAGAAAAACTGATCGCCGCCGAACGCCCTGTCATTATTGCAGGCCTTGGTGCGCAACGCGCAAATGCGAAACCAGAGATTCTGAAGCTCGCCGAGCAGCTTGGCGCCTTGGTCGGCACCTCATTGCAAGCAAAGGATTTATTTCTTGGCGAAGAATACAACCTAGGCATTTCGGGTACCTTTGCATCGGCTCCTGCCGAACATTTGTTTGCCGAGTCAGACTTTGTCTTGGCGCTGGGCGCCGAACTTGGCTACTACACCGCTGAAGGCGGCCTCATGTTTCCTTCAGCAGAAGTCGCGCGTATCGACATCAAGGCGGCTCCAGACGAAATTGGTGTCATCCCTGGCCTGTACGTCTGTGGCGACGCAAAGAAAACCGCCGCGGCTCTGAGTAGACTGCTCGAGGCTCGCAAGGTACAAAAAGAAGGTTTCCGTACTGCTGCGACGCGCGAAATTTTAAATACACCGGCAACTGTCTTTACCAAACCAACCGATGGACTAGACCCACGCCTGCTGGCCAAAAATCTGTCGCAGGCCTTGCCAAAAGATGTCGTACTCACCATCGGTGCCGCGCATTATTTTTCATTTCCTGCGATGTACACCGCATTACCTGAAGGTGCTCTGGTTCACTTCTCGCATCATTTTGGCGCGGTCGGCCAAGCGCTACCGCTGTCAATTGGCGTGAGCGTTGGGCATCCCACGCGCCCTCACGTTGCGATGGAGGGCGACGGCAGTGTCATGATGAATTTGCAAGAGCTCTACACGGTCACACGCCATAAGATTCAACTGGTACTGATCATTTGGAACGACGCGGGCTACGGCGCTGAGGTGCATAAACTGAAAGCGAAGGGTTTTGATTCGACGCTTGCACAATGGCAGTCAGCAGATTTTGCGGCCATCGGAAAAGCCTTTGGCGGCGATGGGGTACGACTGACCTCTGAAGCAGAACTCGTTCCTGCCATTGAGCGCGGCATCAAAGCTGGCGGCCTGTTCATTATTGACGCACGTGTATCACCAACCGAAATGAGCGATCCGTATGGCAAACTGCATTTCGGTCGCGAAAATCGTGCACCGCTGTTGCGTCGACTGAATAAAGGCGCTTAAGCATGCGTTTCGAAGGAGAGTTTCGCGTTCCGGGGCAACCCCGTGCAGTACTTGAGCGTTTTGCTGAAGTTGAACGAATGGTCAAGTGCATGCCGGGCGCAAGCATCGATGGGCGTGACGACGATGGGAATTACCTCGGTGGAATGCTAGTTGCCTTTGGGCCAAAAAAAATCAAATTCAAAGGCAAGGTAACAGCCTCGGTAGACTTTGATTCTTTAACGGGCAAACTGCATGTACGCGGCGCCGCAGACATGCGCGCGGGCGCGCGAGCCGAGGTCAAGGTCGTCTACACGGTACGCGACGACACCTCGGCAAGTGCGCCGACAAGCGTCGTGGCACTCACATCTGACGCCGAGTTGGGCGGAGTTTTAGCTGACTTCGGCAGTACCGGTGGCATTGCGGTGACTCAGGCCTTGATGGATGTCTTTGCACAACGCTGTGCTGAGGAATTCAGCCGCGAAGCCAGTGCAGCGGAGAACGCAAGCCCGAATACGAGTGCAGCTGCAACCGCCGACGCGACATCGCCCAACGCGACTACCTTAGCTTCGACATCTTCTGCGCCAAGTCGCACACCCGAACCGACTAACGAAGCACTCTCTGCAAATGCGTTGCTTTGGTCAATCATTCAAACGAAATTCAAACAGTTCAAAAAGTGGTTAGGTCTTAGGAGTTAATCATGCTTCAAGTGGTAATCGCCCGCATCTCACTTGCCTTAGCATTACTTTTGGCTCAAAGTATTTTGATAAAGACCGCACACGCGGCAGAAGAACCCAGTTGGCCAACCAAGCACATTGCCTTGGTCGTGCCTTACCCCCCCGGCGCGATAACCGACACCGTCGGCCGCCGACTGGGCAACCAGATGAGCCTCGCCTTAGGTGTCCCAGTCGTCATTGAAAATAAGGCCGGTGCAGGGGCTAACTTAGGCGCAGCGTACGTTTCAAACGCACAGCCCAATGGTGCAACGATTTTGTTCACCTCTTACGGCAACATCATGATTGACTCGGTCACCGAGGCACAGCATAAACTGACACCGGTCGCAGCCGTTGGGCCCATGACAGTAGTCATGCTGATACGACCAGACTTGCCGTATAAATCGATCGAAGAGATGGTGGCTTATGCGCGCGCGAATCCGCAAAAAATTAGTTTTGCCAGCGTTGGGATTGGTAGCTCGTATCACCTGTTGATTGAACAGATGAATTCTCTGGGCAAACTAGATATGGTGCATATCCCCTACAAAGGCGGGGCTGCCTCGATGGCCGATTTTTTAGGTGGACGTGTAGACGTCATGCTGGCGACATGGCTGTTTGCCAAACCCTACGTTTCAGACAAGCGCGCCCGTGCCGTGGCCCTTGTCAATAGCGAACGCTCTCCTAGCTTGCCAGACTTACCTACCGTCAATGAGCGCGCGGTGCCTGGAGTCAAACTGATCGACGGCCTGGGAATTTTCGCGCCAAAAGGCCTTCCTGAGGCACTGGTCGCCCGACTCAATAAAGAAGTCAATCGGATTATCGAAGAGCCAGACATGAAAGCCTGGCTGACAAACGAGGCAATACCGCCGACCGCGATGACTACTGCCGCCTTTGAAAAGATGTTGATCGACGAGGCCAAGCCACTAGACAAATTGATTCGTGAAAACAAAATCGGTATGAAATAAACGAGTGTGATACATCTCGGGCAAAGACTTTTTGTTAGCGATTAAGCCTCAGGCCAATTAAGCACGTTGGCTAGCGCACCGCCCATCACCAGAGCTAAGTCGTCACCTTTTAAAAAGCTCATCTCTTCGGTGAATAGGCTGACACACTGCGCGTACGTGCAAGGTAGACGTGACACGTCCGAACCCCACATTGAGCGCTGTGGGCCAAAGCCTTCGATAATGCGTTGCAGATAAGGCTGGATGTTTTTAAAAGGATACGGATGAGTGCTATAGCCTGGTGCAGAGGTAACCTTCACTGATAAGTTTTTATGCCGGGCAAGCTTGAGCAAAATATCTAAGTCGGCAAAACAAGCATCATCACGCAGTGCACTTTTACGCCCCATATGATCCAAAATAAGTTTTAGATCAGGATAGCGCGTTGCAATTTGATCAAGCACATCAAGTTGCTCAGACATTAAGACCATCACCGGGATACCCAATCGCTCGCAGCCCGCCCAAAACCACTCGATAGAACCATCGGCCAGCCAGCGCGACCACTTCGGTTTGTGAAACGTCATACGAATGCCAAGCATTCCGGGTTGCGTCAGCCAGGTTTCAAGCAAGCTGCGTGCGTTAGGATCTTCTGGGTCAAAACGCCCCATGATGCCATAACGGCCGGGGTAATTCTGTACCGCTTCAAGCGCAGTCAAATTTTTGCTTCCAACCATTGACGGAGGGACGATGATCGCGCGCGAAACACCGGTAGCATCCATGAGCTCGGTCATTTCTGCCGCTTCAAATGGTTTTTCGCGGTGCGGACGCGCACCCTCACCAGCAATGATCACGGTGTGCCCGACATCTTCGGGCAGCCAAGGGCGATCGGGGCGATGAGCTTCCCAAAGATGAACCTGTGCGTCAGTGATAACCATGTGTGCTCCTTGTTGTTCTGGGCTAGTATTTAGCCCATTATCTTTTGATTAATTTATTTTGATTACTGTCTGTTAACCGGTGCCCACTGTTAGGCACATCGTTATTTTGTACATCTTAGCCTGTCTCTGCCAAGGAAATTTCTATGTCTACCGCACCGCTTGAACCCGTACGTTTTGCGCCCATCGCGTCCGAAGATCTAACGCCTGAACAACAAGAGGTCATGAAGCTTTATCGCTCGGGTTGGCAAGCACAATTAACCGACTTGCCAAAGCATCACTGGATGACCTTGCGCTCACCTAAGTTTGCTGCGGTAGTCACACCGGTCAGCAATTATTTTCGCAACGAATCTTCGCTGCCAGCACGTTTGAACGAATTCGCGATTTTGCTGACCGCACGCCATATGGAATCCCAATTCGAATGGGGTCTACACAGCAAATGGGCGGTCAGGGATGGCGTAGCTCCTGCGGTGGTTGATGCCTTACCACGAGGGGGGAAGCCTGCAGGCTTACAAGACGACGAAGACATTATTTATGATTTCGTGACAGAACTGCTTACGACAAAACGGGTCAGTACCGCGGCATTTAACCGCGCAAAATCCTTACTGACCGACCAACAATACTCTGATCTTGTCTGTGTCGTGGGCTACTACACCATGGTGTCCATGGAAATCGCAGCGGCAGGTATTGATGTGCCTGCCTGGGCAGACACTGTCGCGGCGGCCAAGGCAAGCGCCTAAGAGCAAATACCTAAGAGTTGGGGCTCTTAATCGCAATCTCGAGCCAATACAGCTCGAGATCAGCGCTTTGCCCGTCAGGCAGACCAATCGCTTGCGCGAGTGCTAACAAATCAATCGCTCCAGCGCGGGCAGCCTCAAGGATTGAAGAGTCGTCGCTCTCAGCGAGTGCCAAACAACGTCGTGCTGTTGGTACCGCACCGTGAATCGACTGCTCGGTTGTCTTGACGTTGCTTCCAGAGTCATCCATCACATACTGTTGCACGCGGCGCACAGTCGCGTTGGTGCATGCGGCCCATTCTTGATCCGTATCGTACCGAATCACAAGTAACAGTGGCGCCTCGTGCTGATAGGCTTCGTTTGTAACTCTGCGGCGACGGTAAACGCTTCGGGCTCCGTTGCGAAACCAGCTTAACGATTTTTTGGTCCAAGCGGTGGGGTTGCTTAGCGCGTGCAAGTAGCCAGCACCCTGCAAGCTTTCAGGAGACTGCGTTTCATAAAACATCATGAATCGCGATGGGTCTGCCGCCGAACGGTAACGACGCCCAATATGAAAGCCCTCGATCGCGACGCGTTCAGGGATGTGCTGACAGTTATGCCATTGTTGATATTCAAGCCAGTTTTCAGGATCAATGTTTGCCCAAAAAACCATCAGGCCGGTGCTTTGTTTCATGTTTTTTTCCTTTTCTTCATTCAACGATTCGTTGGTCACGGCCAACATCACTCTCTTGGGGCTTGAGCGACTCACCCCTCTGATTATTGAGTGGTCGCCACGCCGTGTTATTCAGGCCGTATCCCGGCTGCTTTGACAACCTTGCCCCACTTGTCTAAATCTGCACGCAAAAACACCGCGAACTCGTCAGAGGTCATTTTTAAACGCTCAAAGCCCTGGGCCGCCATTCGCTCTTTAACTGCCGTCGTGTTCATCGCTTTATCGACCTCTGCATTTAAGCGGTCTACGATCGCTTTAGGCGTTTGCGCGGGCGCAAACAAGCCATACCAAAGATCGCTGACGGTTTCATCATAGCCAGGCAAGCCAGACTCAGTCATGGTTGGAATCTCTGGCAAGTAGCGACTGCGCTTGCCGCCCGTCACCGCAAGAGCCTTAACAGTACCTGCTTTGATCTGTGGAATGCTAGTAGCCAAGACATCAAACATACAGGCGAGGTTACCTCCGATCACATCATTCATGGCGGGGCTGGTTCCCTTGTACGGGATATGTTGAATCGGTGCACCTGAAATAAACTTCAGTACTTCGAGCGACAGGTGAGCCGTCGTGCCATTGCCTCCCGAGCCCGAAGAAATCGCGTTTGGATTTGCCTTCGCGTATGTCACGAGTTCGGCTACGTTCGAGACTGGCAATTTCAAATTACACATGAAAGCGTTCACAAACGATACCAGCGGGGCGACTGGGGTAAAGCTTGTGATAGGGTCGTAAGGCAATTTGCTGTAAAGGTACGGGTTAATCGAGTTCGTGCCTGTCAACCCTAAGGCTAACGAGTATCCATCCGGCGCAGCCTTTGCCAACGCCTCCATGCCGATACCACCACCCGCACCACCTTTGTTTTCAATAATGACCGGAACACCTAGCGACTGAGAGAGTTCGGGTGCGACCGCACGAGCCAAGACATCGGTAGGCCCACCAGGCACAAACGGGACAATGATACGAAGCGGCTTAGCGGGGTATGAAGACTGCGCCCACGCACTCGCGTAACAGGAAATCAAAAACACCACAGATACCCACTTATATTTCTGCATCTTAACGACCTTAATTTTTAGTTTTTTGTTTTTTAAAGTGCATCCGCTGTGAGAGTGCGAATGGAACACTATCGAATACCCTAACTGCCTTGAAGAATAGATCAAATCGAGTGTTGTCTTTTACAGATTCGATAGATATACTCGTTTCAGAAGTCCCGCACACAGACGGGAAATAGACAACCATCTGAATAATCAGAATATAAAGGAAGAGACAAATGAGTATTTCTCGTAGAAATTTCGTAGCGAGCGTGGGCGCCTTGGGTTTAGCCTCGTCTTTTCCACGGATCGCCCTGGCGCAAACTGAAAATATTAAAATCGGCTGGCTCGCAGCCATGACGGGTCCAAGTTCAGCACCCGCGATTGGCTTTGATCGTGGCGTGCAATTTGCGGCAAACGCGATTAATGCAGCGGGTGGAATTGGTGGTCGCAAAATTGAGATCTTTACCCGCGATACACAAGGCGATCCGACCAAAGCCGTGAACGCCACAAATGAGCTGATCAGCCAAGCGAAAGTTCATGCAATCTGGGGACCCACAAATTCAGGCGAATCACTGGCGGTCACACCGATCATGGCACGCGCCAAGATGCCTAATATTCATCCTTGTGTGATCGATACCCTCATCGATCCTAAAAAATATCCTAACGCGTTTCGTGTGACGCCATCCAATACTCAGTGGGATGATGCGGTGCGCAACTATTGCCTCAAAATACTCAAGGTCAAAAAGATTGCCGTGATTGGCGACACAACGGGCTATGGTGTTAGTGCAGTCAACTCTTCGGTTGCCGCGTTCAAAAAAGACGGCGCCGAAGTCACCTACCAGGCCAACATCGACTCAACCCAGTCAGATCTCACGCCAGATATGCTTCGCGCAAAAAATAGCGGCGCCGAAGTCATTGTTGTCTGGAGTGTCAGCACCGGCATGTATTCACGCATGTTCAACACACGCGCCAAAATGAATTGGGACGTTTCGTTTGTGGGTCACCCTTCAGTGTCTTCAGGCGAGATTGCGGGCCTCTTAGACAAGCCAGATAACTGGGCTAAGGTTTATGCGATTGGCTACAAGAGCTGCAGCTACGACGCCTCGGGTAAGCTGCCACCGGCAAGCGAAGAATTTGTGGGCAAACTGCTGAAAGCAAACGTCAAACTAGATGACACCTTGCTTTGGTGGGTGGCCTGCGGGGTCGACGCGATTGATCTGATCGCCAAGGCAGTTGGGGCAAGTGGCTCAACCAAGCCCGAAGGGATCGTGCAGTACTGGAATTCTCTGAAAAACTATCCAGGGCATTTTGGTACTTACAACTACACACCAGATCAGCATAACGGTTACTCAACCGATGAGATCGTGATGTCTGAAGCACGTTCTGCGAAAAACGGCACCTTTGCACTGGCACCAGGCTACTAAGTCAGTCGAACCCTCAGGAAGGCACACATGTTTGCATCGATTCTCGCCGCCGGCTTGGCGGCGGGCGCGATTTACGCGCTCGTCGGCATTACCTACAACACCATGTACTCCACCTCGCGTGTGATGAGTTTCACCGCGGGGCAACTCGGTATGTTGGGCGGAGTCTTTGGCTCATATTTCATCCTTAAACTTGGCTTGCCTATCATTGTGGGCTTTATTGCCACGTTGGTGTGTTGCGCCATCATCGGCTTCATCACCGAAATCGTTGCCGTGAGGCCCGTGCTTAAAAGCCTTGAACAGCACTTGTATGTGCTTTCAACACTTGCCCTGGCGCTGATGATTCAACAGGTCACAGCGATTGAATGGGGCACCGAGCCACGACCGTTTCCTAAACTGGTCGGGCTTGGTGAAGGAGTCTGGGACGAAAAGTTTTGGATCCCAGTGGTCGCTTGCGCGTTAACCATTATTGGGCTTGAGTATTTATATCGGCGCACGCTCGTTGGTCGTGCCTTTGTTGCGGTGGCTGAAGATAATTTTGCAGCACAGGCCCTAGGCCTACCCGAGCGAAATCTACGCGTAGCCAGCTATATGTTGGCTGCCGTCGTGGGTGGTATCGCAGGGTTTTCTGGTGGTGAATTGCTGCTGGCGTTCTTTGCCAATGGTGCCTTATTAAATTTTTATGGGTTTGTGCCTGTCGCACTCGGCGGCTTAGGCAATAATCGCGGCGCAGTGATTGGCGGCTTAATCTTAGGCTTGTTTCAGCAAGCTGCAAACTTTTTAGTTGGCGGGATTTTTGCCTCTGTTGCTGTTTTTACTTTGTTTATTGTGGTGCTGCTTGCGGCGCCACAAGGCCTGTTTGGCTCTGTCGCTTCAAGGAGAGTCTAATGAGCACTCAGACCGCTAACAACTCACGCGCCTTGGCCAACGCAACTCAACAGCCAGTCGGTACGCAACTGGTTTGGATACTTACCGCAATCGTCGTTGCTCTGGCCTTACCTTATCTTGGCAATGACTACTGGGTATCCATTGGCACACGTGCTGCGATTTACTGGGTGCTGATTTCTGGCTTAAACCTAGTGGTAGGCTTTGCGGGACAACTCGCGATTGGCTATGTTGCACTGCTGACGATTGGCGCCTACACGACCAGTGTGTTAACCGCAGGAAAATTATTTGATCCTATTTCGGTATTTTTTGCATTACCGATCGCAGCTGTCATGGGAGCCGTCTTTGGTGTCATTGTGGGATTGCCTGCACTGAGGCTGCGCACTTTTTATTTTGCGATGACCACTTTGGGTTTCGCAACCATCGTCACTCAAATCGCACTTGCCTGGCAAAGTGTCACGGGCGGTGGTATTGGCATACCGGGGCCAGAGATGCCCGCACCGTTTGACGGCAATCTTGGTTTTTATTACTTGTGCTTGGGCTTTGCTGCCATATGCACTTGGCTGAGCACCAACGTTGCACGCAGTCGCTTTGGTAGTGGCCTAATTGCCGTGCGCGATGCGGAGGTCGCGGCCGAGGCCTGTGGGATTTCAAAAAGCAGCCTACTGATTCCTATCTTTATTTTGGCGGGAGCGCTGGCCGCAGTCTCAGGAGGATTGTTCGCTGGACTGCAAACCTACATCACACCTGACGCGTTTACCTTTGAACTGTCCCTACTCTTCTTTATCTCTATTTTGATTGGTGGCAGGGGTTCGATTTATGGGCCAATGATTGGCACCATTATTTTAGTGATCTTGCCCGAGATCGCCGCCCCGTTAGCCGCGTGGTCGACATTTTTGTATGCTTTTTTGCTGCTGGTAATTGTGCTGGCGATGCCGGGTGGCATCGCAGTGCTACTTGATTTTAATAATCGGCGTCCACTAGAAAAGCACCGTACCGTTGCCCCTCAAACCGCGCTGCTTGCTGCATTAAACCAGCACCAGTCCGTGCAACAGTCGCTAGGCTTGCAGAATATCGTATTGTCTTTTGGAAGCGTGCGTGCGATTGATGGCGTAACACTCGACGTCAAGCCGGGAAAAATTCACGGCCTCATTGGCCCGAACGGTAGTGGCAAAACCACAACCCTCAATGTGATCTCAGGCTATTACAGCCCCAACCAAGGCACGTTGACGCTAGGTACAGAATCACTGCCGGCCGGCATGCCACATGTGCGCGCCAGCCGCGGAATCTCGAGAACCTTTCAAACGCCTCGAATCGTTGGTGAGATCTCGGTTCTTGAAAACGTCATGATTGGCGGCGCAACAAAAGGCCACGCGAATTTTCTCCAAGCGTTACTGGCGATGCCACAAGAGCGACACGAACGCAAAGCCCTCAAAGAAAGAGCCACGGCGCTATTGCAAGTCGTAGGTTTGGGCGCACTGGCGCACGTCCGAACAGATCGGCTTCAACACAGTGAGTTGCGCTTTATCGAAATTGCCCGAGCCTTAATGATTGCGCCGGACTTTCTGATGCTTGATGAACCTGCCGCGGGTTTGTCAAACGACGAGATCAAAAAGCTCGGTGCGCTGATTCAAGCGATCAGCGCCTGTGGCACCGGAGTACTGCTTGTTGAGCATCACGTCGATCTAATTTTTGAGATCTGCGATGACGTCACCGTCTTAAATCTTGGCAAAATTCTTGCAGCGGGTACGCCCGACGAAATCAGAGCACACAAGGAGGTTGTCAATGCTTACCTCGGCGGCTAACATGCAACAACACTCTCTACTATCTGTAAACAAACTTGAGTCCGGTCATGGCAAGATTCAAGTCTTACATGGCGTTGACTTGCAGATTGCTGCGGGCGAAGTCGTTTGTTTACTCGGCCCAAATGGGGCAGGCAAATCGACGTTGCTGTGCGCGCTATCGGGTTTGTTACCCGTGACAGCAGGCACTGTCACCTTTGATGGAAAGCCGTTTAAGCAAACAACGCCCCGGCAAGCCGCAACAGCAGGTTTAGTCCATGTCATCGAGGGCCACCGCGTATTTACCCAAATTTCAGTCAATGACAATTTGCTCTTAGCCGGCTACGACTTGCCGCGCGGCGAACGTGCTGCACGCGTGGATGAAGCACTTAGCTATTTCCCCGAGATTGCAGCAAAGCGCAATGAGCGTGGTGGCGCCTTAAGCGGCGGACAACAACAGATGCTAGCGGTGGCGCAAGGGCTTGTCAGACGTCCACGTCTGCTAATGCTTGATGAACCTTCTGCGGGTTTGTCGCCCGTATTAGTGGATCGTGTGTTGAATGTTGTGGCGCAGTTGCGCGCAAAGGGCACTGCGGTTTTACTCGTTGAGCAATTAATCGAAAAAGCGTTAGCGGCATCAGATCGCGTCTACGCTCTGGTTCAAGGCCGAATCGTCCTTGAGGCATCAACCAGCGAGTCAGACCTGCCACGTCGGATAGAAAACGCCTACTTCGGACACGAAAGCATTCATTGAAATTGCTTCGTGGTTAAAGTAGGCACTTTTTCTAAAAAGCTGAGCGGGGGTCGGACTGCCCACGCACTGACAGCATCAACCCTTTGCTACGACCGGTTTTTTCTTGGTATGCGCAGCGTGCTTAGACTTCAAGTAGTTTGAAAGTGTGGTTTTTTGCGTTGCCGATAAACCGTCCCAAAACGTCAGCCACTTTTGCTGCACGGCATCCATTTTGGTTTCCATTGCTGAGCGCATTTGCTTGTGCTGTGCCAGGATTGCGCGCGGATCAATCACCTCTTTCGCGAACTGCTCAGTCATCGCCTTTTGCTGCTCGGCCCGCAGCGACTGCTTACTGGCTTGCATCTCTTTGCGTGCGGCCTGAGCCGAGTCGAACTGTGCTTTTTGAACAGTTGTTAACGCGAGCTGATCAATCACGGCCTGAGGGATTTGCCCCATCGGGCCTTCGCCAGCGCTTTTGCCAGGGGTCTGCTGCGGGTGACGCATGCCGCCCTGTGGTCCGGCGCCTTGCTGCATTTGCGCACGCATCTCTGGGTTAGGGCCCGTGCCCGGGCTAGCACCCACTCCTGGCATCGGGGCCGCGGGCGCTGTCTGGGTGGTTGATGGCTGTGTCGCTAAAGGTTGCGCGGATTGACCCGCACTCGATTGTGCCAAGGCGCCAGCCGCTAAGAGTGTGAAACCCAAACCTGCGACCAGTGAACGAGCTGAAGTGTATTTCATGGCGTGAACTCCTGTGTTGTTACGCAGGCACATCTTCACACGCCACTCATTTCAACAATGTTTCGAACCGAACGCCACCTGTTTCAGATGATTTCGACTCGAAATTTGGCAGCTTCATTTAGGCCGCCAAGTAAAGCCAGAGCAAAGATTAACCAACAGGTGCTGTTTGAGCCAGGGCAGGCAAGTTCACAACCGAAGCGTACCAAGCTTCAAGTTTAGGATGACCAGGGCGCCAAGGCTCGTTCGCGAAGCGAAAATCGAGGTAGCCTAGGGCACAAGCGATTGCAATCTCGCCAATGGTGTTGAGCTTGTTCAGGTGTGCTGCATCTTTTTCAAGATCAGCCAACGCACGCTTAACCTTACCTTGCTGCAACTGAATGTAGCCAATACGGCCTTCATCTTGCGGCAAAGCGATTTCACGACGACGTGGCTGGCTAGCATCCAAAATGCCATCACCAAGCGCTTGTTGACGCAAGGCAGTCCAGCGAGCAGGGCCCGCTGCAGGGAATAGTGGTGCAGCCGAACCCAGGCTATCTAAATACTCACAAATGACGGGGCTATCAAACAAGGTCGTGCCGTTGTCGAGCACAAGCGTTGGCACCTTCGACAAGGGGTTGACAGGGATCAGTGCTGCGTCAGTTGTAGGGATGACCCACTTTTCGATCTGGCCATCAATGCCGCGTGCAACTGCACAGGCCATGACTTTACGAACGTAGGGACTGGCAGGAGAAAAAGCTAGTTTCATGTGTCGCTTCCAATGAAGGTGTCTTAGAACTTCAGTTAAAAAATTTAATTAGGTGTTGAGCTTGGCGACCTACCCTTACTCAACGCAAGTTTGTGCAAATTACTGGTCCGCTTTAATCCCAGCGGCCTTCACTGTTGCACCCCAGTGCTCATATTCTGACACGAGTACTTTGCCAAACTGTTCAGGATTTAAAACATCGAGTTGCAATCCACCCTTAACCATCAAATCAATGATTTGCGGATCTTTGACAGCTTCGTTCACAGCGCTGTAAATGACATCGACCGCAGCCTTAGGCATTTTTGCTGGTCCAAGAATTGAAATCCAAGGGGAGGTAAAGACTTTGATCCCTTGCTCTGCCAATGTTGGGATATTGGGCGCACCCACAAACCGCGCTGGAGCACCCAGACCCATCACGACAACTTTGCCGGCTTCAGCATTGGGCACAGCCAAACTCAGGGGCACGAACATCGAGTCAACCTGGCCTGCCAACACCGCAGTCATAGCCGGAGCCGCCCCTGTAAACGGGACGTGCAAGATATCGAGTTTGCTTGTGACTTTGAGCATCTCCATGGCCACCTGACTTGAGCTACCCACGCCCCAAGAGGCATACGTCAGTTTGCCAGGCTGGCTTTTTGCCAAGGCAATGAACTCATGGATATTTTTTGCAGCGACCTTAGGATTGATAACCAAGGCGTAGGGCAACAAACCGACCTGGGCGATTGGCACAAAGTCTTTTAGTGCGTCGTAGGTGATCTTGGGGTAAACGTGCGGGTTGATCGAATGAGTATCGGCCGCAGTCATCAAAATGGTGTAGCCATCAGGTGCGGCCTTGGCCACGAAGTCAGACCCGATCATGCCGCTGGCGCCGGGTTTATTGTCGACCACGATCGTTTGCTTCAATATCTTGCCCGCACCCACCGCAATCGCCCGGGCCAGCACATCCGTACCCCCGCCTGCGTTATATGGCACCACCATCCGAATGGATTTCTCTGGAAAGGTACCTTGGGCTTGGACGCCCATCGCAAACAAGGCTGTGGCAGAACACGCAACGACAGTGCTCAGTTTTTGGACAAAGGATTTCATGGGGTCTCCGACAGTTAGGTATTATTTTGTTAATCTTTTAACATGAAATTTTGCCGCCTTCATCCTCGAAGCGGACAGGCAACTCCTTTAAGGACTAATGCACTTATGCGCCCTGCCATTAACTTGCACGATTTCAGGGCTATGGCCCGACGTAAATTGCCTCAGATTGCCTTTGACTTTATCGATGGCGGTGCGGATGACGAACTGGGTATGGTGCGCAATCGCGAAGCCTTTAGCGACTATCAACTGTTGCCACGCTACCTCAACGACGTCACGACACGGGATCAGTCAACCACGTTGTTTGGCCGAAAGTACTCAAGTCCGATCGGCATCTCACCGACTGGAATGGCCGGCCTGTTTCGCGTTGGCGCCGACAGCATGCTTGCCGCCGCGGCCAAGAAAGCGAATGTGCCCTTTTTATTATCCAGTGCAAGCAACTTCAGAATTGAAGATGCCGCAAAAATTGCGCCCGATAACGTATGGTTTCAGATGTACGCAACAAGCGATCACCGAATCAACATGGACCTGGTGCGGCGCGCACGCGAGGCCAAAGTCGGAGTATTGGTGATCACAGTGGATGTGCCAGTGAACTCGAACCGTGAGCGTAACCGACGCAATGGGTTTACGAGGCCCTTTCGCATGACACCTTCAATTATGCTTGACACATTGAGCCGTCCTGGCTGGTTATTGCAATACCTTAAATCAGGCGGAATGCCGATGATGAGCAATTGGCAGCCCTATGCCCGCGAAGGCGCAAACGCCGACGAAGTAGCCGATATGTATGGCACGCTGACGCCTGCTCCCATGACCAGCTGGGAGACCGTGACCGCTATTCGCCGAGAGTGGGAAGGCCCCTTAGTGATCAAGGGGGTCTTACATCCCGATGATGCGATTCAATCCGCGAATCATGGCTTGGATGGCATTATTGTGTCTAACCACGGTGCCCGTCAGTTAGATTGCGCGCCCTCACCCATCTCAATGCTGCCAGCGATTCGCGCTGCGGTGGGCGATCGAATGACGCTGATGCTAGATAGCGGCGTGAGGCGAGGCTCGGATGTGGTCACCGCGAAGTGCCTAGGTGCAGAATCCTGTTTTTTTGGTCGCCCCACCCTATATGCCGTTGCCGCTCTTGGTCAAGCCGGTGCCGACCAGGTCTTTGCCATCATGCGTCGCGAAATCGACGCAGTACTCACGCAAATTGGCTGCGGCAATTTTAGCGACCTGAGCGAACGCTTTTTGCATCGCAAAACATAACCGCAAGCGGCCTCACTGAGCTGCGATCTGGCTCAATGACATGTGATCAAGTTCATTGATGCGTGATCTCTCGCTCAATGAGCGCGA
Source organism: uncultured beta proteobacterium (assembly GCA_903932425.1). Classification (GTDB taxonomy): domain Bacteria; phylum Pseudomonadota; class Gammaproteobacteria; order Burkholderiales; family Burkholderiaceae_B; genus Zwartia. Next base: position 15,689 of record CAIZGG010000084.1, read on the forward strand.
TCAAGCTCATTGAAGCGTGATATTCGCGTCTTGAATCACCTTTGACCAGCGCGCTGTATCCTCTGCAATTTTTTGTGTGAAGTCGGCGACGCTGCCACCAACGGCCTCGATGCCGACACCAGCAAGTTGCTGCACAACGGCCGGGTCTTTGAGCGCTTTGTTCAGAGCCTGATTCAACGTTGAAACGATTTCGGGCGCTAAGCCCGCGGGCCCAAAGACACCAAACCACGTCAAGGATACAAAGCCCGGTAAGTCTTGCGAAATCAACGGCACATCCGGCACGAGCGCTGACCTCTCAGCGGCGGAAATACCCAAAGCCCTGACCTTGCCGTCGCGCACATGAGGGTAGGCTGACGAAAAGCTATCAAACAGCACATCAAGACGTCCCGCCATTAAGTCGGGCATCGCTAAGGCCGTGCCTTTATAAGGAACGTGCGTGAGCTTAATACCGGCCAAGGCCTGAAACCGCTCGCCAGTCAGGTGTGGAATGCCGCCAGTACCCGCAGAACCGAAATTCAGCTTACCGGACTGTTGTTGCGCTAGTTGAATAAATTCTTTTACCGTTTTAGCCGTAGAGGTCAGTGGCACGATCATCATCGATGGTGACTGCGCCGCATAGCCAATCGGACTGAAATCTTTTAACGGGTTAAAGGGTGTCGCCGGATTAAGCAAAGGCCCCAAGACATGCGTGCTATTTGTTGAAAGCAAAAGCGTATAACCATCAGGAGCGGCCTTAGACGCCAGTTCAGCGCCGATCATCCCAGCAGCACCGCTTTTGTTATCGATCACGATCGTCTGATTCAACTCTGCTGCAAATTTTTGCGAAATGATTCGACCGACAATATCGGTACCGCCCCCCGCTGGAAACGGCACAATCAACTTAATAGGTCGGTTTGGATAAGCCGCCTGTGCACCCACAGTTTGAGCACATAAGGCCAGCAGCAACAAGGCGCCAAATTGTTTGACGATTCCGTTCATGGGGTTCCCTTTTTTTGCGATAGATCGCAATTAAACTACGTTTCTGAGGCAAGGCTCACATTCGTTTCCGCACGACTCTTTTTGCCCCAAACCCCCACCAACACCAAACAATCATTCCCCCAAGCCCTTTGCCGCTAAAATAGTGTTGTTGGTGCTCGCGGCGTGGTTCACATGCTGCAGTTCAACGGGAAGCAGAAAGACCTCGGCGCTCGCGTGCTGTGTCTAGCCTGCGCTGCCCCCGCAACGGTCAAGCGAACAAGTCTTAGGGCTTCGCTTCTGTCACATTTGCCACTGGTCGCCTGAACAAACGACTGGGAAGGCGACAGAGGTTGCTTCGCTAGCCCGGATACCGGCCAACAAGGTTGTGGTGTGCGCTCATACACACTACAGAGACACCCAAGTACCGTCGGGGATTGCGGTCAAGGGCTATGCCGTTCTTGTGGATCGTGCCACATGACTTACGTCGTGCGCAGTGAATTTATTTTAGGCGGTCAAAAGAGCGGCAAGTCGCGCCGCGCAGAGTCGCTCGCCCAACACTGGTTGGGCGCCGCACCGCAGCACTCGGCGATGATGATTGCAACGGCACAGGCCTTTGATGACGAGATGCGATCACGCATTGAACGTCATCGGCAAGACAGGTCAATGCGCGTTCCGGGCATGCAAACCATCGAAGAGCCCTTGGCACTCGCAGAGACAATCTTCGAGAATAGTGAGCCCAATACGCTTCTCGTGGTCGATTGCCTGACCCTATGGCTCACGGCTCGACTGATGCCGCCAGACTCAAACCTCGCACCGGCTTCAGAGGCTGATCGCTTTGGTGATCTCAACCAGACTTCAACCGCCTGGCAAACCTTAGCAACTGATTTATGCAGCGCGATCATACGAGCACCAGGGCCGCTCATCTTGGTTGGAAATGAAATTGGGTTGGGCGTGATTCCTTTAGGTCGAGAAGTACGCGCCTTTGTCGACGCGCTGGGGGTACTCAACCAAATGGTGGCAGCAACCTGTGAGCGCGTCACGCTCATGAGTGCAGGCTTACCTTTGACGCTTAAGGGGCACGCTTGAATACCGTTGAGGCTTCAGAGGTTATTGCCACGCGCTACTCAGGCGCGTCAGGTAAAGTGCGAGGCGATTGTGTATGGTCCATGTGGCTGATCTTTGTTATCTTGCTCAGCCTGGGAGACACAACAGCTGTCGCGCAATCATTTGTGACCGATGATCGTGGCGTCACCACACATTGGGCCACAACACCTCAGCGGGTCATCACGCTGCTGCCATCGTTCACCGAAACCGTCTGCGCGCTTGGCCAATGCGCGCGCTTAGTCGGCGTCGATCGTTATTCAAACTGGCCAGCTCAGGTCACGACCTTGCCAACTCTCGGTGGCGGGATGGATCCCAATATTGAAGCCATCGTGGCCTTAAAGCCCGAGGTTGTCTTCGCTGCACGATCGTCCCGTGTTGCTGAACGACTCGAGTCGCTGGGTTTAAAGGTTGTGGTGTTAGAGGCCACCAATCACGCGGATGTTCAGCGAGTTTTAGACAAGGTCTCTCAAACCCTTGGGATCGATCCCCAAAAGCCCAAAGACCTTTGGCAAAGCATTAGCGACGACGTGTCGGCCGCAGCGCACCATCTCCCGATAAGTGCTCAGCAACTTCGTGTGTATATTGAAGTCAATCGCGCCCCCTTCGGTGCCGGCCCACGCTCGTTTATTGGTGAGACGCTCAACCGTCTGGGTGCGCAAAACATCTTGCACACCCAGCCCGAGGCCTTCCCACGCATCAATCCTGAGTTCGTGATTCGCGCACAACCCGATCTCATTATGATTAGCGAGCGCGATATGGCCGCGCTGCTTGAGCGCCCAGGGTGGTCGACCATGACGGCGATCATAAACAATCGTATTTGTGCCTTTGCAAGCGTCGAGCAAGATATTTTGGTACGGCCGGGGCCTCGTTTAGCCGAAGCCGCACGTATGATGGCCGACTGCCTGAAGCGCTTTGCCTCATGACCACCTCGCCATCACGCCGCTACCTGACCAAGCCTCGCGTACCGCTTCTAGCAGGGCTTTTGAGCTTGCTTTGCGCCACCGCACTGCTCGTTGGTTTGAGCGTAGGCAGCACTGGCCTTGAACCCCTCTGGAGCCTTGGCTCTGATCCTGTCGCGATGCAAATTATTTGGGAGATTCGTGCGCCACGAACGCTCGGCGCACTGCTCGCCGGCGGACTACTCGGTTTAGCAGGTGCCATCGCTCAAGGTCTCTTTCGCAACCCACTCGCAGATCCTTTTTTACTGGGTAGCGCCTCAGGTGCCTCGCTAGGTGTCGCAATCATCTTAGTGGGCTTTGGCATTTCACCTCTGGCGGCGCAATGGTTCGTCAAGCTTGGACTAACTGGCGCAGCATTCATAGGGGCGGTGCTCGCGGTATGTCTGACACTTAGCTTGGCCAGAGGCGTTCAGCACACGTTGAGACTCTTATTGGCTGGCGTCATCGTAGGCGTAGTCTTGGGCGCACTCACCTCGTTACTCTCACTGACGCGTCCAGATATTTTGCAGGCGATGCAATCTTTCATGCTCGGGTCAACGGCCTTTGTCGGCTGGTCTGCTTGCGTCATCATGGCAGTCGTGTGGGTGGCCTGCTCTGCCGCGGGCATCGCATTCGCTCGGGGTTTAGACGGGTTAGCCCTGGGTGAGGCAACCGCCTTTAGCTTGGGGCTGCCCTTAAACAAGCTACGCGGTGCATTGATTGGAATTCTCGCTTTGGCTACTGGCACGGCGGTTGCCCATTCAGGTCTCATTGCCTTTGTTGGCTTGGCCGCTCCGCATCTTGTTCGCGCAATCGTCACCGTCCGCTACGCCTGGCTGCTGCCCTTAGCCAGTTTGATGGGGGCCTTGTTGTTATTACTTGCCGACATCTTGGCACGTGGACTCATCCCACCACAAGAACTGCCAGTGGGCGTGCTCACTGCGATTCTGGGTGGTGGCTATTTAATGTGGCTGATGAATCGCCGAAGTGTCACCTATGAATAAAACACTGACGCCATCCAGCAACAGCCGACTGGCCCTAGAAACTCATGGCCTGACCGTCAACCGCGGTCAAGACGCTGTACTCAAGCATCTTGACCTGAAGATCCCGCGTGGGCATTGGTGTGCGATTATCGGACCAAATGGTGCCGGCAAATCCACTCTGCTTCAGGTGTTGGTTGGCCTTCTACCCTTTCAAGGCGAGGTGCACCTGCTGGGGCAACCACTACATCAACACACACCTCAGAACCGAGCGCGTCGCATCGCATGGCTTGCCCAAAGCTCGGCGCACAGTGCAGACGATCTCACCGCCTACGATGTTGTCATGCTAGGCCGACTGCCCCACCAGTCCTGGCTTGGCGGTCAAAGCTTAGCCGATCATGCGGCGGTCAAACATGCGCTCAAACTGACCCATACCTGGCCATGGCGCGACCGTGCGCTCGGCACCCTGTCTGGTGGTGAAAAACAGCGCGTGCTGTTAGCCAGACTTCTGGCCGTCGAGGCCGACATCCTGTTGATGGATGAGCCCCTCGCGAACCTTGATCCACCGCATCAGGCTGACTGGCTTATGTTGGTACGCGAATTGGTCGCACAAGGAAAAACTGTGGTGAGCGTTTTACACGAAGTCACACTCGCTCTGTACGCTGATGAACTCATCGTCTTATCGCAAGGCAACATCCAGTACGCAGGCAGACGCGATGAGCCTGACTTGCATCGCGCAATCGAAAACGTCTTTGAACACCGCATCAGCATACAACCTCTGGGCAACCATTGGGTCGCCCTACCAAATCTCACTTAATACTGGATCCCTTTATATGGAAATCATTACACCACCCACCGAAAAACCTTACGAAAAATCGACCGGCGAACGCCGCGGGTTATTGATCGTCAACACCGGCGATGGTAAGGGCAAAAGCACTGCGGCCTTCGGTTTAGCGATGCGGGCACATGGTCGCGGCAAAGCTGTCAAAATTTTTCAATTTATGAAAGTGCCTAGCGCACGCTTTGGAGAACACCGTGTCTTTGAGCAGCTGAACGTGCCGATCGAAGGCTTAGGCGATGGCTTTAGTTGGAAGAGCCAAGATCTTGAGCGCTCAGCACAGCTGGCACGCGACGGCTGGGCCAAGGCGAGCGCAGCGATCTTGAGCGGCGAATTCTTTATGGTGACGCTAGACGAACTCACTTACCCAATTACATTCGGTTGGGTCCCTCTCGAGGACGTGCTGCAAACCCTGCGCACGCGCCCCCCCGAAGTACACGTTGTGATCACGGGCCGTCGCTGCCCGGCAGAAATCATTGAGATTGCGGATACTGTGACCGAGATGACGATGATCAAACATGCGTTTGATGCAGGCATTCCTGCGCAACGAGGCATCGAAGATTAAGTGAGAGCCCAAACGACAGCACGTTGTGTCATGGTGCTTGGCACCACAAGCGGTGCCGGCAAGAGTTGGCTGGCGACCGCGCTGTGCCGCTGGTATGCCCGCCGCGGTTTAAAAGTCGCGCCCTTTAAAGCGCAAAACATGAGCAACCACGCACGGGTCGTCGCGGCCGGAAATGGTCTGGGCGAAATTGGTTCAGCACAGTATTTTCAAGCCTTAGCGGCCCGAACCGAGCCCGAAGTGCGTATGAACCCGGTGCTATTAAAGCCCGAAGCAAATTCGAAAGCTCAGGTCGTACTTCTAGGCCAGGTCAACAACGAGCTGACTCAAATGCCCTGGCGCGATCGCAGTGAGATGCTTTGGCCTTTTATTACTGAATCACTGGACGCCTTATGCGCCGAAAACGATGTCGTCGTGATAGAAGGCGCTGGCTCACCCGCTGAAATTAATTTAATGGATCGCGATATCGTCAATCTGCATGTCGCTCGCCATGCGAACGCTCGGTGTCTATTGGTCACCGACATTGATCGCGGCGGTGCCTTTGCGCACTTGTATGGCACCTGGGCATTGTTATCCCCCACAGATCAGGCACTCATTCAGGGCTTTGTCTTAAACAAGTTTCGTGGTGATGCAAAGCTGTTAAGTCCTGCGCCCGAAAAACTTTTAGCACTCACGGGCGTTCCGATCGTCGCGACCATACCCTTTTGGCAAGAACATGGCTTGCCAGAAGAAGACAGTTTATTTGAAGATCATCTTGAAGCCGACGTACCCATCACGCGTACCGTTGCCATCATGACCTACCCTTGCGCGAGCAATCTGGATGAGTTTGAATCCCTTAGAAAGATACCAGGCTTACGCTTGCTTTGGGTCCGCCATTCTCATCAATTGCCTGAACTGAAAAACGGTGACTGGCTAGTGCTGCCCGGATCTAAGCAGACCAGTACAGATTTAGCGTGGCTGCGCGAACAGGGCTTGGCGCAGGCAGTAGAAACCTTTGCTCAACAAGGTGGTTCGGTCCTAGGTGTCTGTGGTGGCCTCCAAATGCTAGGCAGACAGTTGCTCGACCCGCACGGCGTTGATGGCGCAGCTGATGGCCTCGGGCTACTTTCCTTGACAACCAAATTTTCGATCGCGAAAACGCTTCAACGCCGCGAGGTGCAATTTGGTTCTGTGGCTGGGCCGTGGGCCGCACTCTCGAACCTCAGGTGTCGCGGTTATGAAATTCATCAAGGTCAAACACAACTTTCACTTACTGGCGCAGGTTTACACAACGACACCCACGAGTTAATTAAAGGCCTGGCCTGGCAAAATTCGTCAGGTCGAGTGTTGGGTCTCTACCTGCATGGTCTGTTTGAAAACCCAGCGGTCATCGCCGCCCTATTCGGCACCCAAGTACCCAGCCTAGACACCGTCTTTGACGGCTTAGCCGATTGCCTTGATCGCAATATCGCATCCGACTTTCTCGAGCAGCTCATTGCATGATGGCGCAAAGGTTTGACTTGTGATTTTTAAACAACCCTTCATCCAAGACTTAAGCAACCCAGCGCTGTTAACCCGTTTGCAATTCAACCTCAATAATAAAACCAAGCCGCCCGGCTCACTGGGTCAACTCGAGACGCTCGCGGCACAGCTCGGCGTGATCTTACAAACAGAATCACCTGCGCTGAACGCACCTCAACTCGTGGTCTTTGCTGCGGATCACGGCATCGCGAAACATGGCGTATCTGCTTACCCTAGTGATGTCACTTGGCAAATGGTCACTAATTTTTTAGCCGGTGGTGCGGCTGTCAGCGTGCTGGCGCGTCAACACGACATTGCCCTCACGGTGGCCGACTGTGGCGTCAGGCATGACTTTGACTCACACCCCAATTTGTATATCTGCAAAATTGCTGACGGCACTGCAGATGCCCTTGTAGAACCTGCGATGTCTGCCGATCAGTGCGCGCGGGCGCTATCAAATGGCCAATTTCTGCTCAGAAACCTTAAGGGTAACGCGCTGCTATTAGGTGAAATGGGGATAGGCAACACTTCGTCTGCCTCGCTCTTGCTTGCGCGCTTAGTAGGTTTGCCGATCGAACAATGCACCGGCGCAGGCACGGGCTTAGATCAGGCAGGTGTGCAACATAAAACAAGCATTTTGCGACAAGTCTTAAGCACGCACGCTTACGCCAACTCGCCGTTAGAAGCCCTGGCCGCTTTCGGCGGTTTTGAAATCGCAACGATGGTCGGCGCCATCCTTGAGGCCGCGGCAAGCAATCGCGTGATCGTCGTAGATGGCTTTATCACGAGCGCTGCCATACTGGTCGCAAGTCGACTTGAACCCCTCATTTTGCAACGCTGTGTGTTTGCGCATCGTTCAGCCGAGCAGGGTCATCGCCTTCTGCTTGAGCATTTAGGCGCGCAGCCCCTGTTCGACTTGCAGCTGCGCCTAGGCGAAGGTTCGGGCGCAGCACTGGCCTGGCCGCTGCTGATATCGGCTTGCAGCTTACTCACTCAGATGGCGAGCTTCACCGCGGCAGGGGTCTCCGAGTCTCACATATAACAAGGTGATTTGTTCATGCAGTTTATTCGTCACTTTTTACTGGCCTTGCAATACTTCACTCGCATTCCAATGTCTGAGGCCATCGCTCGCTGGGTAGGCTTTAATCCAACGATGCAGCAAGCGAGCCTTGCCCACTTTCCAGGGGTGGGGTGCCTCATAGGCGCGTTAGCGGGCCTGACGTTTTATGGTGCAACCATCTTGCTTCCTGAAACGGCCGCCACCCCATGGGTCGCCGCCTGTTTGAGCACGATCGTTAGCGTGATGGTGACCGGTGCCTTTCATGAAGACGGCTTGGCGGATATGTCAGATGGACTAGGCGGCATGGTCACGCGTGAACGTGCACTTGAGATCATGAAAGACTCGCGCATTGGTAGTTATGGCGCGGTCGCTTTGATACTCGCATTGGTGACAAAGCTTGGGCTGCTCACGGCGCTAGGACAAATCGATGTTGTGCTCGCAGCGTGGAGCCTGTTCGCAGCGCATGTTTTTTCAAGAATGATGTCTTTGCTAATGACGGTGTTTCTGCGCAACGTAGGCGATGACTCCACCACTAAAACGAAACCACTCGCCAATCAAACTCCTTTGAGGACGTTCGGCATTGCCTGTTTATGGTTGTTGCTCGCCGATAGCTTATTCATTTCACAGCACTCACCTAGCGTTCTCATTTGCGCAAGCTGCTGTAGTGCCATCGCATGGTTTTTTATGTTTCGGCTTCTCAGTCGTCGCCTCGACGGTTTTACAGGTGATGCACTCGGTGCGACACAACAGATCTGCGAACTCGCCTTTTATCTTGGTCTTCTTTTGGGCGTTGGGCGATGAGGCTTTGGCTTGTACGCCACGCGCAGCCGCGCATCGAGCGGGCTCTCTGTTACGGAGCGCTTGATGTTCAAGCAGATCCGATCGCTACGCTTCACGCGGCGCAAGCAATTAGCCCACTCTTGCCTGATGGGGCGAAGCTGTGCTGCTCTGGCTTACAACGCGCGCAGCAACTCGCACAGGCCATACGCGACCAACGCGAGGTTTTTTTGCCCAAGATCGACGTGCGTTTGAATGAAATGAATTTTGGCATTTGGGAAGGTGTTGCGTGGGATGACATTCCTAAAACGGCCTTTGACACCTGGACAGCAGATTTTGATCAACATCGCTTTGGTGGTGCAGAGTGTCTGCGCGACCTCTTGCTGCGAGTCCACGAGGCCCTCCTTGACTTACCAGCCACCGAGGATACGATTTGGATCACCCACGCTGGGGTGATTCGCGCGGTGAATTACCTCAGGCAATACGGCCTAGAATCGACGATCAGAGTCGAACGTTGGCCAAACGAAGCTCCCGCTTTTGGCAGGTGGCAATGCCTGGATCTTGACCAGCTCAAAGCTTGTCAGCAATCAGTCCAGGCAATTCCTCAGTCTAGAAAAACGGCATCGCCAAAAAGCTTTTAGAGCCGCCTTCAAGAAAGTAATGGCGATCTGCGAAAGGCTGCCTTATGATGAGCAAAAAACAACGACGACTCAACAGATAACGGCCAAGGAGACAAACCATGACTACGATCATCGGGCAGGGCAATTTTAAATATCGTGTAGCTGAAGGCTGGGGCAAGTTGCCCGAAGGCTGGAAATTTGGCGACGTTGCGGCTGTGGGAATCGACCGGCAGGATCGTGTCTATGCTTTTAACCGTGGCGAACACCCAATGGTGGTGTTTGACCGCGAGGGCAATTTTTTGAACTCTTGGGGTGAAGGTGTTTTTAAGCGCGCGCACGGCGTTCAAATGGGCCCGGACGACACAATTTATCTTACTGATGACGGTGACCACACCGTGCGCAAGTGCACACTTGACGGAAAAATCCTGCTAGAGATTGGTTTACCCGGCCAAGCCTCGCCTTACATGAGCGGCCAACCCTTTAACCGTTGCACCCACACGGCACTCTCGCCCGAGGGCGATATCTACGTTTCAGACGGCTACGGTAATTCACGCGTGCACAAGTACAGTCCAGACGGGAAATTACTATTTTCGTGGGGCTCACCAGGCACCGACCCTGGTCAGTTCAATATTGCCCATAATATTTTGTGCGATACCAACGGCTGGGTGTATGTTGCCGATCGTGAAAATCATCGCATCCAGATCTTTAACGGCAAAGGTAAGTACGAAACACAATGGGGCAATATGCATCGCCCTTGCGGACTGTTCTTAACCGGTGGCAAGTGTCCGTTGTGCTATGTCGGCGAACTCGGCCCACATCTACCCGTGAACAGAAATATGCCAAACGTTGGACCTCGCGTGAGCGTTTACGATTTATCTGGCAACTTGCAGGGGCGCATCGCGGCCGATGAGCCACACGGCACCGGCCCTGGTCAATTTATTGCCCCGCACGGCATGGCCGTCGATAGTCATGGCGACATGTATGTGGGTGAAGTGGCCTACACGTCTTGGCCAGCTTCGTACCCCACCATTCCAAAGCCTGATTACGTTCGATGTCTACAAAAATTTATTAAAGTCCCCTGACGAGGGTATGACTGTCACCGACACTACTTCAAATGTACGCGGTCGGTGACAAGCACAAGTTCGAGGCGCTCAAGCTCGTTGAGCTTTGTTTTGGGTAGCGTGAACGATACCGTATTCCAGGCGCCCGGCTTCAACACCTCGGTGAGGCTGAATTCCTTTTGTAAATTCGCACCCCAAGTTGTCTTTAATTTAAATCCATGAAATGCCATCGTTGAAGGGTTACCAATATTTAATCTGACCTTCAGATCATTTTTATCAACCGAAATACTTTCTAAGGAGATTAAAAAAGTTCCTAGATTTGCATCAAGGCGTTGATAGACCTTTAGAAGTTTTGGATCAAGTACCACCGATTGATATGAGGCCTTAGGAGCATCAAGTGCGGCGATCTTGGTTTGCAGATCAGCAATTTTTTTATTTAAGGTGACAATCTCTTGACCCAACACTTCTTGCAGCGCTAGCAGCGATTTTTTGTATTCAGAGAGCTCGTTGGTGCTAGTCTGTTGATAGTCGTTGAGAGATTTTTTAAGGTCTGCCACTGTCTCGACATATTGTTTACAGCCGGGCAAACCAACGAGCAGCAAACCCGTAAAAATATATGTCGCTAGCAATTTGGGGTTCATGGCAATACTCCTTAAGGGAGAACAGCAATGCGCTCAGCGCACGGTTTAGAATGAAAGCCAACTTCTTTAAGTTTTAGTTTACAAGTTATCCTTAACGCATGTCAGTGGTTTACCTAAAAAAGGACCTCCATGAATATATTTGTTGCACTAACGCGCATCACAGTCCTTGGGCTCATGCTGACTTTTAGCGGAGCGACCCTCGCTCAGGCTGACTATCCCAACAAACTTGTACGCATTATCCTGCCCTACGCACCTGGCGGCACAACGGATATGGTTGCACGCGCGGTCGCGCAACAGCTGGCTGTGAAGTGGGGTCAATCA
>CAIZGG010000085.1 GCA_903932425.1 uncultured beta proteobacterium
ACCATCGAATAGGCACGCCATTCGTTCGGAGTCTCGGGGGCGGCGGGGTCAAGCGCTAGCCCAAGCCTGGCAAACTGCCCAGGCACAAACCTGAAGCCTGACGGTCGCGTCACCGTGAGAGAGAAGAGCTTTTCAGTGCTCCAGACCGTTTTATGGATCACAGTCTGCTTAGAGTAGCGAGCGACGGCAGGGGTGACTGGTGGTTGATTCATTGCCATGCACGTACCGCCGACCAAACGCGAGTCAATTACCGCTCAAGGTGCTTGAGTTTGTCGGGTACGTCAAGCCAGTCATCAGCGTCAGCCAGAGGGCCTTTACTGCGACTAATGCTTTCAAATAGTGGCGACAACTCGGCGTTGAGCGCAATAAATTTCATCTGATCCTGAGGCACGTCTTCTTCGGCAAAAATGGCGTTGGCCGGGCATTCGGGGATGCAAACCGCGCAATCAATACACTCGTCTGGATCGATGACCAAAAAATTTGGTCCTTCGCGAAAACAATCGACCGGACAGACGTCGACACAGTCAGTAAATTTGCACTTGATACAGTTTTCGGTCACTACGTGCGTCATGTCGTTTACCAAGAAGCGTTTAACAAAAAAACTATTTTACCTAAACCAACTCTATTGTGTCGGGATACCCGTTTCAACAATACTGTCTGTGCTAAGGTTTTAGAAAGGCTGGGACACTCATGGTTATCAAATCACTACTTGATACAGATCTTTATAAATTCACCATGATGCAGGTGGTTTTGCATCATTTTCCGGCGGCGCAGGTCGAATACCGTTACAAATGCCGCACGCAAGGGGTGAATCTGCGTCCTTATCTTGACGAAATTCGTCAAGAAATTCATGCCCTGTGTCAGTTGCGGTTTGAGCCCAACGAGCTCGATTACCTCAAAAGTTTGCGGTTTATTAAAAGTGATTTCATCGATTTTTTAGGTTTGTTTCATCTGCCTGAAAAATGCATCGAGGTCTCAGAGGGCGAGTTGCCTGGCGAAATTGCCATTTCAGTTAAAGGCTCATGGCTGCATACGATTCTGTTTGAAATCCCCGTGCTGGCTATCGTGAACGAGGTGTATTTTCGTAACGTGTGTAAAAACCCTGACTGGGCTGAAGGCCGCAAGCGCTTGCAAACTAAGATGAAATTGGTGCTTGATGCGACCGATCTGGCTGAGTTTCGCGTGGCCGAGTACGGTACGCGCAGGCGTTTTTCGCATGTCTGGCACGAAGAAGTGGTGACCACGATGAAAGCGCAGATGGGCGAACATTTCGCTGGCACCAGTAATGTGTGGTTTGCGATGAAGCACGGCGTCCTGCCGTTAGGCACGATGGCGCACGAATATTTGCAGGCGTGTCAGGCACTCGGGCCGCGCTTGCGCGACTCGCAAGTGTTTGCACTTGAAACGTGGGCCAAAGAGTACCGCGGCGACTTAGGGATTGCGTTATCAGACGTGTACGGGCTTGAGGCCTTTCTGCGTGATTTCGACATGTATTTTTGCAAACTGTTTGATGGTGCCCGCCATGACTCTGGCGACCCCTTCGAATGGGGTGAGCGCATGATTGCGCATTACACCGCGAACCGCGTTGATGCGCGTACCAAGACCCTGATTTTTTCGGATGCGTTAACATTTCCACGCGCGATTGAGTTGACGCGTCGTTTTGCAGGGCGTTGCCGCACCGCCTTTGGCATTGGCACCAACCTGACAAATGATTTGGGACACGAACCACTGCAAATCGTGATGAAAATGATTCGCTGCAACGGGCAACCCGTGGCGAAAGTCTCAGATGCACCCGAAAAAACGATGTGTGACGATAAAGCGTACTTAGCGTATTTGCGTCAAGTGTTTGAACTTCCTGCGGCCTAATTGATTCAAGGATTTTTATGAGTAACATTAACCGAGTAAACGTTGGTAAGCGTCTGTCTGATATGGCTGTGCATAACGGTGTTGCCTACTTGGCAGGTCAAGTTGCTGACGACACGACACAAGATATTACTGGCCAAACAGGGCAAATTCTGGCGGTCATCGATAAGCTTCTGGCAACAGCGGGCACCGATAAAACGCGTATCCTGATGGCACAAATTTTTGTTGCCAACATGAAAGAGTTTGATGGCATGAACAAGGCCTGGGATGCTTGGGTCGCAGAAGGTAACGCACCCCCGCGCGCCACGATCGAAGCTCGTTTGGCAAGCGCTGACTACAAAGTCGAAATTGTTGTCACTGCCGCGGTTTGATGGTTCACCGCTGAATGGTCTACGTTGTCTAAGGTCTCTACAGCAGATCTTCATCTATTGATCAGCGGCTTGCTGCCCGCTGATCAGTCTACGGTGCAGCGTGCGCTCGATTGGGTAACGCCTAAGCTATCTGAGCAAGTGACAGGTGGTGGCGAAACTTTGCTGGCGCACGCTTTAGGCTCAGCCAAAATTTTGTCAGACATGCAGGCCGATGCGGCTACGCGTGTTGCGGCATTATTGATGTTTATCTCTGAGCCCAGCGAGGCCCCAGGGGCAAAGTCTCGTGCGGTTGATCCAATTTCCGAGCGCTTTAGTCCTGAGGTCGCCCAGTTAGTTCAGGGGACACAGGCGTTGTCGCGCCTGGGTTCGCTTGCCAGTGGCGCTACCTACGGTGCGCTGGATTCAATCGATCAAAAAGAAATGTTGCGCAAAATGTTGTTGGCGATGGCAGCCGATTTGCGCATTGTGTTGATTCGTTTGGCTTCGCGTCTGCAAACACTACGTTGGCTTGCGGCAGAGAAACGGCCCTGCGACCCGATGCTCGCGCGCGAGACACTCGATTTGTATACGCCACTGGCGAATCGGCTGGGCATTTGGCAGATCAAGTGGGAGATGGAAGACCTTGCCTTTCGTTTTACCGACCCTCAGCGTTACAAAGAAATAGCCAAATTACTCGAAGAAAAACGCATTGAGCGTGAAGATTTTATTGCTCAAACTGTTGAGCAATTGGCGCAAGGGCTCGCTGCGCGAGGGATCGTTTCTGAAGTGTCAGGCCGACCTAAACATATCTACAGCATCCACAACAAAATGCGCGCCAAGCAACTGGCTTTTGGTGAACTGTACGACGTGCGCGCCTTGCGAGTCATTGTTCAAGACGAGCGCGAGTGCTATGCCGCACTCGGTTTAGTGCACGAGTTGTGGGTGCCAGTTTCTGACGAGTTCGACGACTACATCTCTCGACCTAAACCCAATGGCTATAAGTCATTGCATACCGTTGTGGCTGATTCTGCCGGACGGCCTTTCGAAGTGCAGATTCGTACCCGCGCCATGCATGAGTTTGCAGAGTTTGGCATGGCTGCGCATTGGCGCTACAAAGAGGCCCGGCCGCATGCTGGGCAGTCTGCGGCCGGGCCGGCCCCTGCGGTGGCTGAATACGATCGGCAATTAGCCTGGATGCGTCAGCTTTTGGCTTGGAACACCGAGGCCGGTGCGCAGCCTGATGAACCGCAGCCCAGCAAGCCTCGTCGGGTGGTACAAGACCGCATTTATGTGTTGTCGCCGCAGGCGCGTGTGATTGAGTTGCCAATTGGCGCGACGGCGGTGGATTTTGCGTATCACCTGCACTCAGATCTTGGCCATCGCTGCCGCGGTGCGCGCGTGGATGGGCAAATGGTGCCGTTGAGTACGCAGCTGCAAACCGGGCAGACAGTCGAGATCGTCACCACCAAATCGGGCGGGCCATCGCGTGACTGGCTCAACCCGCAGTTGGGTTTTTTGGCCAGCCCGCGTGCGCGCGCCAAAGTGCGCGCCTGGTTCAATGCGATTGAATTGGCGCAACGCACGACACAGGGTCAGGCGTTGGTCG
This sequence comes from uncultured beta proteobacterium, assembly GCA_903932425.1. Taxonomy (GTDB): domain Bacteria; phylum Pseudomonadota; class Gammaproteobacteria; order Burkholderiales; family Burkholderiaceae_B; genus Zwartia. The sequence continues at coordinate 3,820 of CAIZGG010000085.1, forward strand.
AGAAAGAACTGCAGCGGCTAGGTAAGACGGCAGTCAACCTAGAGCAATTAGCCCAACAGTTGGGTTTTGCCCGGGCGGACGATTTATATGTGGCCGCAGCGAAAGAAGAATTTAGTTTGCGTCAGATCGACGTTGTGTTGCAACCAGCGGCGCCGCAGCCCGAGCTAAGCGCTGCAGACTTGATGGCGCAGGCGGTGCGACCAGAAGGCAAAGGCGACTCGGGTAAAGGCAACGTCTTGGTGGTGGGCGTGGGCTCTTTGCTCACACAATTGGCGCGCTGCTGCCGTCCGGCTCCACCCGACGTGATTCAGGGGTTCGTCACGCGGGGGCGAGGCGTGTCGATTCATCGCGCGTCATGCAGCACGTTTGCGGATTTAAGTCGTCACCAACCCGAACGGGTCATTGAGGTGGCGTGGTCTGCGGCGACTCCCGGGGCGCTTTACCCTGTCGAGGTCATTATTCAGGCACAAGACCGCCCTGGGCTGCTAAGAGATTTGTCTGAAGTGTTCACGCGCTTGCGCTTAAACGTCATTGCAGTCAACACACAAACCAAGGCATCCATTGCGTATATGGCGTTTACCGCCGAAATTCGCGACGGCACCGATTTGCAGCACGCCTTGAGCGCCCTGAGTGAAGTCACAGGCGTGTTTCTGGCACGCCGACGCTAGCCAAAAATGCGTTTAAGCATGTGGTTTAGTGCATTTTTTTGGGCGGCAGACTGCTAAACTGAGTACTTTCGCGCGAAATGTATCCTGCTACCCCGTTGGGTGGTTGTGGTGGCGCAAAACGCGTTGGGCATATGGTTGCCCGCGCAGCTTGGATTGTTCCGGAGCTCTGATCTTGAAACCTTATGATTTTCCTGATGCAAAAGGTCATTTCGGCCCTTACGGCGGAGTGTTTGCAGCTGAAACCCTGATGCAGGCGATCGAAGAGTTACGTTTGTCGTATGACAAGTATCGCAACGACCCTGATTTTGTGGCTGAATTCGAATACGAACTGAAGCATTTTGTCGGTCGCCCCACGCCTGTTTATCACGCCCGTCGCTGGTCAGAAGAACTCGGCGGCGCGCAAATCTGGTTCAAGCGCGAAGACCTCAACCACACTGGCGCTCATAAAATCAACAACAGCCTGGGTCAGGCGCTGTTGGCACGCCGGATGGGTAAAAAACGCATCATCGCTGAAACCGGTGCCGGTCAGCACGGTGTGGCCACTGCCACGGTGTGTGCACGTTATGGCATGGAATGCGTCGTTTACATGGGGATCGAAGACGTCAAGCGTCAGTCTCCCAACGTGTTTCGTATGAAGTTGCTTGGTGCGACAGTGGTGCCGGTGACCTCAGGTTCACGCACACTCAAAGACGCCTTGAACGAGGCCATGCGTGATTGGGTGACCAATGTTGATGACACGTTCTACATCATCGGTACAGTTGCGGGTCCTCATCCCTACCCGATGATGGTGCGAAATTTTCACTCGGTGATCGGCAAAGAGTCGATTGAGCAAATGCCTTTGTATGCCGGCAAGCAGCCTGACTATGTGCTGGCTTGTGTGGGTGGTGGTTCAAACGCCATGGGTATTTTTCACCCTTATATCCCCTTTGAGCAAACCAAGCTGGTCGGTGTCGAAGCCGCCGGAGAAGGCGTTGCCAGCGGCAAGCACTCTGCAACGCTGACTGCCGGTAAAGTTGGTGTGTTGCACGGTAACCGCACCTATGTGTTGCAAGATGAAAACGGGCAGGTTGCTGAAACGCATTCGGTATCGGCCGGTCTTGACTACCCTGGCGTGGGCCCTGAACATGCCTGGCTTAAAGACAGTGGTCGGGCCTCGTATGTCAACGTCACCGACGACGAAGCGCTCGAATCCTTTCATCACTGCTGCCGCATCGAGGGCATTATCCCCGCACTCGAAACGTCTCATGCGCTGGCCTATGCTGCCAAATTGGCGCCAACGTTGTCTAAAGACAAAGTCATTCTGGTGAACTTGTCGGGCCGTGGCGATAAAGATATCAACACTGTGGCGCAGCGCGCTGGCATGGTGCTTTAAAGGTTTTTAACTTAATGACTCAATACCCTGATCGCATCGCAGCCGCTTTTGCACGCGCAACTGAGCAAAAGCGTGCAGCACTTGTTCCTTACATCGCGGCCGGTAATCCGTTGCCCGCCACAACTGTGCCCCTGATGCACGCGCTCGTGAAGGCAGGAGCCGATGTGATTGAGCTTGGGATTCCGTTTTCGGATCCGATGGCCGATGGTCCCATTATCCAGCGCGCAGCCGAGCACGCCATTGCGCAAGGTGTTGGCTTGAAGCATGTGTTAGCGATGGTGGCTGAATTCAGGTCGACTAATCAGCAAACGCCGATCGTCTTGATGGGCTACGCCAATCCAATTGAAAGCATCGGGCAAAAGCAATTTGCTGAGCAGGCACAGCTTGCCGGCATCGACGGCTTGCTAACCGTTGACTACCCACCCGAAGAGATTGGTGAGTTTGTGCAGATGCTTGAGCATCACCATATTGCGCCGATCTTTTTGCTGGCCCCCACTTCAACTGAAGAGCGTATTCGCGCTGTTGGTCAGATCGCGCGCGGTTATGTGTATTACGTATCGCTCAATGGTGTGACGGGTGCGGGTAATCTTGACACGACAGATGTCGCCACGCGTTTGCAGCGCATCCGACAGCATGTGTCTTTGCCAGTTGGTGTGGGCTTTGGCATCAGTGATGCGCACAGCGCTCAACAAATTAGTCTCGTCGCTGACGCGGTGGTGATTGGCAGTAAGTTGATCGATACAATGACTAAAGCTTGTGCGGGCCTGCCGCTTGCCGAGCAGTCGCAAGCTGCGATTGACGCAGGGGCGACGTGGTTGGCTAGCATTCGTCAGGCGCTTGATGTTGCAAGATTGCCGTCGGGTGCAATGACTGGCACTCAGGCTAGCGGAAATCAAGCATGAGTTGGCTCGGTAAACTCTTACCCCCTCGTATTAACAAGACAATTAATACGACAACTGCGCAAACAAAGCGCGTGCCTGAAGGCGTATGGCTGAAGTGTCCTTCTTGCGAGGCGGTGCTTTACAACGAAGATCTTGCCGCAAACCTACATGTTTGCCCCAAGTGCGATCATCACATGCGTTTAGGCGCACGCGCCCGAATCGAATCGTTGCTCGACATCGAAGGCCGAGTCGAAATCGGTTCTAACACGCGTTCAATGGATCCACTCAAATTCAAAGATTCACGCAAGTACCCCGAGCGTATCCAAGAAGCGATGCGTCAAACGGGTGAAAGCGATGCATTGATCGTGACGAGCGGCAGTATTCATAGCGTGGCCTGCGTGTTGGCTTGTTTTGAGTTTGAATTCATGGGCGGCTCGATGGGGTCTGTCGTAGGCGAGCGATTTGTGCAAGGCGTGCAGGCGGCTATTGCGCAAAAGGTGCCGTTTATTTGCGTCGCAGCCTCGGGTGGTGCACGCATGCAAGAAAGCTTGTTTTCGCTGATGCAAATGGCAAAAACAAACGCCATGTTGACCCGTTTGGCAGAGGCGAAGCTGCCCTTTATCAGTGTGCTGACCGACCCAACGATGGGTGGTGTATCCGCCAGCTTTGCGTTTATGGGTGATGTGGTGATCGGTGAACCCAAAGCCTTGATCGGCTTCGCTGGCCCGCGTGTAATCGAGCAAACCGTACGCGAAAAACTACCTGAAGGCTTTCAGCGTTCAGAGTTTTTGCAGCAAAAAGGTGCGATCGATATGGTGCTTGATCGCCGTCAGTTGCGTGCAGAGCTCGCCCGCTTAATGGCGATCATGACGAATCTGCCGGTTGATGCTGTAGCGGCTTAACGCTGCCTCGGCTTGCGCCGATACCGCAAAACGTCAAAGACCGCTGGCCGGTCGCTGCGAAACGCTTTGATCTGAGGCAACTGAACGCCTGGCTTCAGGTGGTGGTGTTCAAACTTAGCGTGCGCCCAATGCCAACAGTGCGTATGTTGACCAGTTGTTGTGCAACAGCGGCGATTAAGTCGCGGTCTTGGCTCAGCTCATCAAAAATTTCTTTCATGCCAAAGATCGCTCGAGTCTGTTGCAAAGCTAACTCTGCGGGCAACAGATTGACTGCAGCTTGACGCGTGGCGCTGGTGAGCGTCTGTTGTAGTAAGTCGTTTAAGGGGTCTTGAATGCTGTACGCAACGCCAAGCTCGTCGACGCCCCCTAAATACTGTATCCACGCGGCCAGACCTAAGGCAAGCTTTGTATAGGCCTGTTGCTGTACCCGAAGATCCTTGATCGTATTGAGCCAGCGTTGTGGGATTTTTTGCGAGCCGTCCATTGCGATTTGTTGCGTGCGATGCGCCAACGCCGTATTGGTAAAGCGAGCGAGAAGACTGTTGCGATACTCGTTGAGATCAAGTCCTGGTAACTCGGGGAGTGTCGGTTGAATCTCTTCGCGCATCAGCAGATCAAGAAAGGTGACAAGCGCAGGCTGTTGCATGGCTTGGTCAACCGTTTGCCAACCGGCGAGTGCGCCCAGGTACGCGATGGCTGAGTGCGTACCGTTGACCATCCGCAACTTTAACGTTTCAAACGCTGCCGCTGATTCAACAAATCTGGCTCCACCCAACTCCCAGGCCGGCCGCTGAGACGCGAAGCGATCTTCAACCACCCATTGGAAAAAGGTCTCAGCGACAACGGGCCAAGCATCCTGCAGACCAAGACGATTCGCAACCGTCGTGCGATCGTTATCCGTTGTTTTCGGTACGATTCGGTCGACCATTGAATTTGGAAAGGTGCATGTGGCTTCGATCCATTGTGCCAAGGCGGGATCGACCCTTCGGGCAAAGCTCAGCACAAGGGTTGATAACACGTGGCCGTTAGAAGGCAGGTTATCAAGCGAAAGCAAGGTCAGTGGACGACCGTGGGTATGGTGGCGCTCGTGCAAGCCTCGAACAATAAACCCAATCGCGCTGCGAGGCGCTTGCGGTTGTTGCAAGTCGTGCACGATATCGGGGTGATCCCATTGCAGAGTACCCTGCGAGGGCAAATGACAATAGCCTTTTTCTGTCACAGTGAGGCTAACAATGTGCGTGTCTGCAGCCGCAATCGCGTTGACGACAGCGTCTGAGTTTTCGGGTGCTACCAACATCTGACTCAGGCAGCTCAGTACTTGCAGACGTTGTCTGGAATCGCCCTGCGCCGTCGTGTCGCGCAAGGCGAGGGTATAGAGCCCATCTTGCCCAAGCAGCGCGTCGCGAGTGTCTGGATGCCGCAAGGATACGCCAACGACACCCCAACGCAGATCTTGTTGAGCATGAATGGCGGCTTCGTTGATCGCCATGAAATGCGCCCGGACAAAGGCACCGAGTCCCAGGTGCACGATACCTGCTTTGAGCTGCTCGCGTGGGTAGGGCAGGCGCGCAATCTCGGGGCTAAGGGCCGTCAGAGTGCTCGGATGCAGACGCTTGGCCAAGATCCCCACACCTACCAGTTCCAGAGCGTACCGTCGTGTTGTTGTCGATTCACGGGTAAATAAGCGCGCTGATACGGATATTTTTTCGCCAGTGCTTCATCGATGTCGACACCATGTCCTGCAATATCACCCGGATACATGAAACCATCTTTGAACGTGTAGGCATGCGGAAACACGGCATCCGTTTCAGCCGTATGCTGCATGTATTCTTGAATGCCAAAGTTTGGGACCCATAAATCAAAGTGCAGGGCGGCGCCCATACAAACCGGGGACAAGTCTGTCGCGCCATGCGAGCCCGTCCTGACCTGATAGAGCGCGGCCAGGTCGGCGATCCGACGCAAATGGCTAATCCCGCCCGCATGAACAACCGTGGTGCGGATGAAATCAATTAACTGGTTTTCAATTAGGTCTTTGCAATCCCAAATTGAATTGAAAACTTCACCCACGGCCAACGGCGTTGTCGTGTGTTGCCTGATGAGTTTGAAAGATTCTTGATTTTCGGCAGGCGTTGCATCTTCCATCCAAAACAGACGGTAGGGCTCAAGATCTTTGCCCAAACGCGCGGCCTCGATCGGAGTGAGTCGATGATGCACGTCGTGCAGCAAGTGATGATCCCACCCAAGCTTATCGCGAAGCGCAGCGAAAAGTTTAGGGGTGTGGCGAAGGTATTTTTCAGTTGACCAGTCGTGTTCAGACGGAAGATCTGCATCGGCCGGTTCATAGAACATCGTGCCACGTCCCACGCCGTACACTTTATCGATTCCGGGGACGCCGCTCTGCGCGCGAATGGCCTTGTAGCCCATCTCGGCATAGCGCAGCACTTCATCAACGGTGTGTTCGATGTCTGAGCCATTGGCATGGCCGTAGACCATGACGCCGGTGCGACTCTTGCCACCGAGCAATTGATACAGTGGCAGACCAGCCGCTTTTGCCTTGATGTCCCATAAAGCCGTATCCACTGCTGCAATCGCGGTCATTGTGACGGGGCCGCGCCGCCAGTAGGCGCCGCGATACAAGTATTGCCAGATGTCTTCGATTTGATGCGGATCGCGTCCGATCAAGCAAGGGATCACGTGATCTTGCAGGTAACTTGCAACCGATAATTCACGACCATTCAGGGTGGCATCGCCAATCCCGGTCAAGCCCTCGTCCGTTTCAATTTTCAGGGTAACAAAGTTACGCCCGGGACTACAAACGATAATGCGTGCTGAGGTGATTTTCATGTGAATGCTTATTTACTGATGCCTAATTGTTGCGGCAGCCAAAGTGTGATTGCTGGAATGTAAGTAATGGCAATTAGCGCAAACATGAGGGGTACGAGCCAAGGCAGAATCGCCATTGTTGTGCGCTCGACCGAAAGTTTGGCGATGCGCGCCAGCACAAACAGCACCATGCCAAGCGGAGGATGCAGCAAGCCGATCATCAGGTTCAGTGTAATGATCAACCCGAAGTGGATTGGATCAATACCCATGAGTAAGACAACGGGTAACAAGATCGGTACAAGAATGGTAATCGCCGCGATCGTATCGATAAAACAGCCAACAAATAAAATGAGGATGTTCGCTAGCAAGAGAAATACCCATTTCTCGCTGGTGATCGATACGATCCACGCGGTAAGCATTTGGGCTGCTTGTGTTGTGGTGAGCAGCCAAGCAAAGATCGAGGCGGCGGTGACGATAAACAAGACCGAAGACGTTGTTTCAATTGTGTCGAAGCTTGCTTTGATGAGATTACGCAGGGTCATCGAGCGATAGCGCACCAAGCCTAAAAACAAGGCCCAAATGACAGCAGCCACCGCGGCTTCGGTGGGCGTAAACCAGCCCATGGTCATGCCGCCAATCAAAATCACGGGAGTCATGAGCGCCATGACGGCTGAGAAATTGAATTTCCAATCCAGCGCAAGCAAGACTGCGAAGGCGATGATCGCCGAGAGATTGGGTGATACCCCATACTTGGTCATCAGCCAGATCGAGAGCGGAAACGCCAGCACGATCATGATTTCAAGCCCAGCTCCACCGAGGCGTTTCCATTCAAAGGGCACGTCGCCGCCCCATTTGTTTTTGCGCGCAAAATAGGCAACCGTCAACATCATCATGGCAGTCATGAAGAGGCCTGGCAAAATGCCGGCAATAAAGAGCGCGCCGATCGATACGTTGGCCATCATGCCGTAGATCACAAAGGGCAATGAGGGCGGAATGATTGGCCCAAGCGTGGCTGAGGCTGCTGTAACGCCTACGGCGAACTCGGTGTCATAGCCGTGGTCTTTCATGGCTTTGATTTCGATTGACCCCAGGCCCGCCGCGTCAGCGATTGCCGTGCCCGACATACCTGAAAAAATCACCGAGCCAATAATATTGACTTGACCTAATCCGCCACGCATCCAGCCAACCAGCGATACAGCAAACTCATAGATCCGGCCGGTGATGCCCGCGATGTTCATCAGGTTGCCCGCCAGAATAAAAAACGGTACGGCCAGCAAGGGAAACGATTCGATGCCCGAGATCATCCGCTGGGCGACTACGATGTCTGGTACCGAGCCAGAGACCAGAATGTAAAGCAGTGACGAGCCCGCCATTGCCACGGCAACTGGCAGGCCTAAAATCATGAAGGCCAAAAAGGCAGTCGTCAATATCAACATGGCTTAAGTCCAAAGAGGTCAGTCATACGCTTCTGGGCGGGTTAGGGCTGAATAGCCTTGGCGCCAGTGCATATAGGTGGTTTGAAGCGAACGTAAGGCCATCAACAGCATGCCGGCGAAGGCAAGCCAATAGACGTGGCTTTTGTTCCATTGAATCGTCGTCATTGGCTCATTGTTGACTGCGAGGGCATAGCGCGAGAATAGCCATGCGACGTAGCAAAAAAATGCGATTTGTAGCAAGTCGACCAAAGCAGAACAGAGCTTGCCTAAGGGCTTAGGTAAATAACGGTACAAAAAATTTACCTGAATGTGACGACTGCGACGCACGCACGCGGCCGAGCCCACAAAAACGACAACGATCAGGCAATAGACGGCGAGCTCTTCGGTCCAGGAGACCGAATCATTCAAGATATATCGAGTGATAAATTGCAAACAGACTAAAGCAGTCATTAACCAAAAAAATACCAAACTTAGCCAATCTTCAAACGTATAGCCTTCAAGCGAAGCTGTTTGATGATCGGCCTCGGCAAAGCTTGCCACGATCTCGTCTGCCGACGAGATCGTGTGAGCCTTGGCAGACGAGGTCTCGGCACCTGACACAGGCGCCGAACGGGCAGAAGGGTGCGCGACAGTCATGATTTATTTAATCGCCTGGATGCGATCCCAATCGGCTTTTTGATAGCCATACTGCTCGAAAGGAACTTTCTGCAGCACAGTTGACTGAAAAGCCTTGGTATCAACTTCTACGACGTTAATGCCCTTGGCCTTAAAGATGTCAACGAGCTCTTTTTCACGTGCTGCGATCTGTAACGAAGATTTTGCAGCGGCTTCTTGCATCACTTCGGTAAACATTGCTTTGTCGGCATCGCTAAGTTTTTTCCAGAGACCACCCGCGACGATCGTATTCAGGTGATCAACGATGTGGCCTGTTAGCACAATATTCTTTTGTACTTCGTAGAATTTTTTAGCTTCGATCGTAGGCAAAGGATTTTCTTGTGCTTCCACCGTGCCATTTTGCAGGGCAAGATAAACCTCAGCGAAGGCAATCGGCGAGGTGTTGGCACCGCAAGCGCGCGGCATCGCTAAATAGGCTGGCACGTCAGGCACGCGAATCTTCAGGCCCTTCATCTCTTCGCAAGTTTTGAATAAGCGATTGGTCGAAGTGTGGCGCACGCCGTAGTAGGTCGTTGCTACGATGGTGTGACCGCTGCTTTTGGCATAGCCCTCGTTCAATTCTTTATAAATATCGCTCTTTGTGTAGGCCAGCAAATGCTCAACACCGCGGAACGTATAGGGGTAGTAGGTGACACCGATGCGCGTAAAGTTTTTGGCGGCAAAGCTTGAGCCCGAAATGATGATGTCAACGGTACCCAAACTTAAGCCTTGATTGATATCGTTTTCTTTGCCAAGTTGCGAGGCAGGATAGACGTCGATGAGGTAGCGGCCATTTGAGCGCTTTTTGATCTCTTCGGCAGCCCAGACCGAGGTGGTGTGATAGGGCTCAGAGGTCTCGTACACGTGCGCCCATTTCAGCTTAGTTTGCGCAAAGGTTGGCGCAGCAGCGGCTGCGCACAATGCAAGTGCGAAGGCGGTTTTGATCGTGAGGCTTTTCATCATGGTATGTCTCCCTTTTGTCGTATTAAATAAGGTGTTTTGAACGAATTGTCTTAAAAGAGTTGTCTTGAGTGAACTGTCTTGAATGATCCGTCTTGAATGAGAGGGCGAAACTTTTTATAAGATGACGAGTTGAACTTTGGTGTGCCGCGTGCGGTCTCTTGCCAACTCAAAGGCGTCTTTGGATTGGCTGATCGGCAATTGGGCGCTGATCAACGGGCGGACATCCGCCCGGCGCGTGCGAATGGCTTGCACGGCCCAATCAAACGCTGCGTGTGCACGAAAAGCACCTACATAATTCAGTTCGCGTGACATGACTTGGTTGGCGGCAAACATGATGTCGGTTGCCAGGGTGCCTACTTGCACGATCGTCCCGCCTCGTCGAGTAGCGGTCAGGCATGTGTTAACAGCCGCCGGACTGCCGGCCGCTTCGATACTGATATCGGCGCAGTCGGCAATGTGTTCAGGCAGCGTTTGATCGATACGTACGGTGCGATCTGCACCGACTTGGCGGGCGAGTTTCAGTGCGCGATCGTGGATATCGCACACAGTGATGTGTGCTGCGCCCGCGATACGTGCAGCCATGACAGCCATACAGCCGATCGTGCCGCCACCGGTAATCAATACCGCCTTACCCATGACTGAGCCGGCTCGATGCATAGCATGCATGCCAATCGAGAGCGGTTCGGCGCACGCGATCTCGCCTAAAGTGATCTCTGGCTCTTCAATCGGGGTGAGCTGTTGTTCGCCCACGACAAAGTGCTCGCGAAATAAGCCAGGCAGGTGCGGAAAGATTGCTGCGCTACCCATGAAAACCATCTGGGGGCAGAGGTTGCCGCGTCCTTCGCGGCAATAATTACAATGACCGCAGGGGTGCGACGGGTTGACCGCGACTTTCTGTCCAGGCTTGACGCGGGTGACCCGGGCGCCGATGGCGTCGACAACGCCCGAGGCCTCGTGTCCAGGGATGAAGGGTGCGCGAAGGGCAAAAATCCCGGCGCGGCCGTGTTCGTAGTAATGCAAGTCCGAGCCACAGATGCCACCAGCGCCCAAACGGACGCGCACTTCATAATCGCCGGGTTCAGCGGCATCGTACTGGGTGACTCTGAGGTCAAGTGGAGCGAAAAGGGTACAGGCAAGGCTCATGACGGGCGCGTTCTTAAATTGGTCTGACCAATTTAAGATACTAGCCGCGGTGTGTAGCATCGTAATATTGGGGTGAACCCTGCTAATTCAAACAATAATGATGTACTAAGTTAATTCAAGCAAGGGATTGAGGCGTTGGATGCGTCGGCGAGTAAGAGTCAGCCGACAAATAAAAACAGCGACCGAGGTCGCTGTTTTTATGCACCCCGCTGCAGAGCAGCGGGATCAGGTCAGGCGGGTGTTAAGCGCGCGTTTCGACTTGCACTAAGGGTTCGCTTGAGATCACAACCGCGGGCTTGCGCTCGCGACCGAGTTTGACGGTGACTGTAGGTTGCTCAGCCAAGGTTTGTGCGACCCGAACTGGGTCACTTTCAATCCACTGTAGTCCGGCTGAACGAACGATCGCATGCAGCGTCGCCAGATCTGCGACGGGCGCAGGGGCGGGCGTTGCGATGCTTGTAGAAGCTGTCTCGACAGCCGCTGGTGCAGAGGCCGCGGCGACTTGCGCAACTGCCTCGGCAGCAACCGCGACCGGTGCAGCCATCGTCGTAGGTTCTGCCAAAGCCGCTGCTGGAGCAGCAACAGGAGCAGAGGCAACCGGAGTAGCAGCCATCGGAGCAGGAGCAGCAGCAACCGGAGTAGCAGCAACAGGAGCAACAGGAGCAACAGCAGCAACCGGAGCAACAGCAACCGCAGCGGAGGCAACTGGGGCAGCAGCACTTGCAACAGGCTCGGCGGCAGAGGTCACGTTTACGTAGGCAGCTGGTGCTGCAGGTGCAACATAAGCAGGTGCCGCTGCGGCTTGCGCAACAGGAGCTGCTTGCTGAACCGGTGCAACGTAGGCTTGTGATTCCGGAGCTACATAAGTCGGAGCCACGTGCGTTTGCAAAGGCGCTGCAGCAGGAGACGCCGCGGCGACAGCGTGAGGCGCTGCCCCACCGTCAGTTTGAGCGTGTGCTTCTGCGTGTTGCACATTTGACGAGCCATCTTCGTTCTCAAAGCCTGAACCTTCGTCTTGACCGCGTTTGCCACGACGGCTACGACGACGACGGCGTTTGCGCTCTGGATCACCGCGATCGCTGTCTTCGTCAGCGCCGGGCTGGCCTTCGGGGCCGTTTTGCAGGTGACGTTGATCATCGGCTTGTGCAGCGTTAGGCGTATCAGCGCGCGGGCCTTGCGACTGACGTGGCGCCTGTGCTGCGCCACTTGCCTGAGCGCCGGCGGCAGCGTTGGCTACCTGAGTGCCTTCGGCGCCTTCTTGCCGTGTATCACCTTCGTCGCGGCGATGACGACCGCGGCCGCGTGGGTTGCGACCACCTTGGCGTGAGGTGTCATCGCTTTGTTCAGCACCTGCGGTGCGAGCCGCAGCTTCGTCACGAGGTGGGCGGCGATTGTCGGTCTCGGTCGATGCTTCTGAGCCTGGGCGAGCATCATTGCGATTTTCTGGACGACGACCGCGGTGTTGACCGCCACGGTTACCGTTGCCGCGATTACCCTGGCCATTGCGGCCACGTTCACCGCGCGCCTCTGCAGGCTTGGCGACCTCTTCGACTTTCTTCTCTTCTTTCGCGCCGCCGGTGAGCCAGCCCATTAAGCGCTTGAACAGACCCGGAGAGGCTTCTGTCGTTGCCGCAGCCGCTTTTTTGGCAGGAGTTGAAGACACGGGGGCTGGTTGCGAAGGCGTAATGCCTTTGACCAAGGCCTCAGGTTTTGCTTTGACTTCTTGCTCTTTGGGTGCCCAGCTCATGTCGGTTGAAGGCGCATCGACCATATCGAAACTGGTCTTGATGTCTTCAAGGCGTGGGTCATCGTGACGCAAACGCTCGATATGATGGTGAGGCGTCTCGAGGTGACGATTGGGGATCAAAATCAGATTGACCTTCAAGCGCGCTTCGATCTTGGTGATGTCTGAGCGCTTTTCGTTCAACAAGAAGGTGGCAACGTCAACCGGCACTTGAGCGTGTACGGCGGCCGTGTTTTCTTTCATGGCCTCTTCTTGCAGCAGACGCAAGACTTGCAAGGCGCTTGACTCGGCGTCGCGGATCACACCGGTGCCGTTGCAACGTGGGCAGGTGATGTGCGAGCCTTCGTTCAAGGCAGGGCGCAAGCGTTGGCGCGAAAGCTCCATCAAACCAAAGCGCGAAATTTTGCCCATTTGCACGCGTGCACGATCAAAGTGCAGTGCATCGCGCAGACGGTTTTCAACCGAGCGTTGATTTTTGGTGTCTTCCATGTCGATAAAATCGATCACGATCAGACCACCCAAATCGCGCAGGCGCAATTGGCGTGCCACTTCGTCAGCCGCTTCTTGGTTGGTGCGCGTCGCTGTTTCTTCAATATCGGCGCCACGTGTTGAGCGCGCCGAGTTGACGTCGACCGCCACCAACGCTTCGGTGTGATCGATGACGATCGAGCCGCCAGAGGGCAACTCGACGGTGCGCGAATAGGCCGTTTCGATCTGGTGTTCGATTTGAAAGCGAGAAAACAAGGGCACGTCATCGCGATAGCGTTTGACGCGATCGACGTTATCCGGCATCACCACGCTCATGAAGGCAGTGGCTTGATCGGCGATATCGTCGGTATCAATCAGGATCTCGCCGATATCTGGCGAGAAATAATCGCGAATTGCCCGAATGACTAAGCTCGATTCAAGGTAGATCAGAATCGGTGCTGGATTATCTTTGGCAGCGCCATCGATTGCTGTCCAGAGTTGCATGAGATATGACATATCCCACTGCAGTTCTTCGGCGTTACGACCAATGCCGGCGGTACGGGCAATAATGCTCATGCCGGGGGGGATCGTTAATTGATCCATCGCTTCGCGAAGTTCTTGACGCTCTTCACCTTCGACCCGACGCGAAACACCGCCGCCGCGTGGGTTGTTGGGCATCAAGACTAAATAGCGACCTGCCAACGAAATGAAGGTCGTGAGGGCTGCGCCCTTATTGCCGCGCTCTTCTTTTTCGACCTGAACGATGAGTTCTTGGCCTTCGCGCAAGGCGTCTTGAATGCGCGCTGTGCGCACATCAACACCTTCTTTAAAGTAACTGCGGGCGATTTCTTTGAACGGCAAAAAGCCGTGACGCTCTTCGCCGTAGCTGACGAAGCATGCTTCGAGGCCGGGTTCAATGCGGGTAATGACGCCTTTATAGATGTTGCCTTTGCGTTGTTCACGGCCGGCGATTTCAATGTCAAGGTCGATCAGCTTTTGCCCATCGACGATGGCAACCCTTAGTTCTTCAGGGTGTGTTGCATTAAATAACATGCGCTTCATGGGATGTTTCTCCATTTAAATGGCGCGTCGGAAATCGACGCGCAGCCACGTGTTACTGGCTGCGAAACACAGAAGTTGGCAAGAGTGTTCACGCACCAACAACGGGCGCGCGAAGAAAAGGTCTTTAGACCGGCACGGCGCGCCAATAAGCGCGAGGTTCGTTCAGCAAAAAGGTCAGAGTCACAGTGTTGGATGACTAAAAAGGTGCTGAGAACATCAGGCGCGACAGAAAGTCAGGCGCCTGCTGCAGGGATACGACGGTTTCTTGCATGTGCTTCAGTATCGCGCGCGGCACGAGGGGGCATACACTTACAAACACGGGCGTAACGTTAAAACGTCGCAACGGCGCGCTTGAAATGCATCCCGGTCTAGCCGGCGACCAGCAACCCAGAAGAGAAAAGAAAGCAAGCGGTACAATGAAGTCCGCGATCCAGACGGAGACGCGACAACTTAATGCATCTCGACGCCAGAGGGCTCTCTCAACCCCTTTAAGGCTTCGCGGATTATATGCCGCTTTTAGCCATGCGCAAACAATTCTCAGTTCCTGCACCGATTTCTGCCCCAAAACCCGCAGCAGGCCTTGCTGTTGCCGTTCAAATGGTTGAGGTGACCGAAGAACACGATGGTCAGCGTCTGGATAACTTCCTGATGCGCTTGTGCAAGGGTGTGCCTAAAAGTCATATCTATAAGGCTGTGCGTGGCGGCGAGGTGCGTATCAACAAGGGGCGTGTTGCCCCAGATGCCCGCATTCATGCTGGCGATATCGTGCGGGTGCCCCCGATGCGTTTGCCCACACCCGAGCAAAAGCGCTCGGTGCCCGGGCTCGAATTTCCGATCGTCTTTGAAGACGAGGGCCTGTTGGTCATCGATAAGCCCGCCGGAACGGCCGTGCATGGCGGCAGTGGAGTCTCGTTTGGTGTGATTGAAGCGCTGCGGGCCGCACGCCCTGAAGCGCGGTTTTTAGAGCTCGCCCATCGCCTTGATCGCGATACCTCGGGTTTGTTGTTGATTGCCAAAAAGCGAAACGTTTTGCTGGCCTTGCACGAAATGTTTCGTACGGGCGGCGGAAGTAAACATTATTTGGCCTTGGTTGAGGGCGATTGGGTCAATGCGCGTCAACATATCCGGTTGCCGCTCGCTAAATGGACTACCCAAACCGGCGAACGCCGGGTCAAAGTGCAGACCGAAGGGCAGGTTGCCCACACCATCGTATCTGGGCTCAAGCGTTTTAAAGGATTTAGCTTGGTTGACGCAGAGCTGCGCACCGGCCGCACGCACCAAATTAGGGTGCATTTGGCCTCGAGTGGGTTTCCGATTGTCGGCGACGATAAGTATGGTCGAGACGAAAGCCAAGCGCAGCTTAGTCAACTTGGCTTTTCGCGCATGTTCTTGCATGCGCATCGTTTTAATATGCCGCATCCGCTTACCCAAGAGCCCTTACAGTTGGTCGCCCCTTTACCCGCTGCTTGCGAGAAACTTCTGCAACAATTAGAGCCTCTGCAGGCAACTTGACACCTGGCACACTATGAACAAGTACTCTGTCATCGTCTTTGATTGGGACGGCACGCTGATGGATTCAACCCACAGCATCGTGCAAGCTATTCAGGGCGCCTGTCGTGATCTTGAATTAAGGGTGCCCACCCCAGCGCAGGCCGCTTGGGTGATTGGTTTGTCGCTTGAGCCGGCCTTACGTCGCGCCGTACCTGACCTGACAAAATCCATGGAGCCTCTATTTTTAGAGCGCTACCGGCACCATTATTTAGGCAAGGATAAAGAGCTCAAGTTATTCGATGGTATCCCCGAGCTCTTGAACGACTTAAAAGCGACAGGTGCCACGCTTGCTGTCGCAACCGGGAAAAGTCGGGTAGGTCTGAACCGGGCCTTAACCGCCACCTCGCTGCACAGTACCTTCCAGGCAAGTCGCACGGCCGATGAAACCTTTGGCAAACCTCACCCGGGGATGCTGCTCGAACTCATGGACGAGTTGATGGTTGACCCCGAGCAAGTTGTGATGATTGGTGACACCTCGCACGATTTGCAAATGGCCGCCAACGCCGGTGTGCATGGGGT
>CAIZGG010000086.1 GCA_903932425.1 uncultured beta proteobacterium
AAGATAGCCCACTTAAGGCGCTCGAAGCTCAGTTCTTAATCTCAGACGCCTATGCGATCACCGCGGCACGCATGCAGTGTGGCAACGCGCGTTGGCTCGAACAAGCCGAAGGTGTCGCCTATAAGCCCGCAATACTTGCCTTGCCGTGTACCCTGAATAATGGTGGCTGGCCGCAACTTCTTTTGATTCGAGCCTCAGCAAGCAAAATCTATGTGGCTGAGGGCCCGCCTGCATTAATCCCGGTCATGCTTGAGGCTCTGCGCGCAAAAGATCAACCTGCCCCCGAGGCAGCTTCACTGCGCGAACAAACGCGTCGCTTGCAAGCAATCTGGGGTCGTCCTATCCGTCTCTATAACCAAAATGACCTCGCGTTTTTTGATCAGTTGCTGACCGAAGCGCGCATTGCCAATGCGCAGGGTAAGTTTGAAGACAGTGAAACGCTGATACGCAAGGCGCTTTATATCCAAACTCAGTTTTTGGGTGAAGATTCTGAGTTGTTAGTTGGTACTTTATTGGACTTGGCGTTAAACGTCAGTAATAGCGGCCGCTACGAAGAGGCCGCAGCGCTTTTTAGGCGTATCGAGGTATTGAATCGTAAATCCGGCAATCTGCGCAATCGCGCGCGCTATCAAACCTACCTGGGATTTGATGCTGCTAATCGTCGCGAGTTTAGGCAGGCCAGTCAGTACGCTCAGGCTGCCCGTAGTGCCTGGAAAAAGATTGTCGATACCGGTGCCTCACCCTTCGACGGCATGGCGAATCGCGGCTCGGAAGAACTGACTCGTATGAATCAAGGTGAGTTGGCAATGGCGTTGAATTTTGAAGCGCTGATGTCACTCAAGACGCTTGACTTAAGTAATGCGCTTAATCAGGCGGGGCAGGCCTATGAGATTTTGGATGCAGCTGATAACTTACCTTTGTTCTGGAAAGTCGACGTCTTAATGACTTTGGGCGACATCAGCTCAGCGCAAAAGCGCATATCAGCGGCTGTGGTGTACTACAAAAGCGCACTCGCTTACGAACAACGCTTATTTGGCGATTCAGTGAAGGCAATCCGAATCTTAGCTAAGCTTGGTGCAAGTTTGCAGGATGACGGCTTGATCACTGAGGCGGC
Organism: uncultured beta proteobacterium; assembly: GCA_903932425.1. Classification (GTDB taxonomy): domain Bacteria; phylum Pseudomonadota; class Gammaproteobacteria; order Burkholderiales; family Burkholderiaceae_B; genus Zwartia. The sequence continues at coordinate 1,115 of CAIZGG010000086.1, forward strand.
TGTGTCGTTCAGGCAAGCAATCAAAATGGCAAATGCCTTACCTGCCGGTGCCAGTGCCGCGTTTACTGCAGATGAACTGAGTCGTTACGTGCAGGCACTTGCGGCGTTGGCAGACAACCTAAAAGACCCCGTCGCCGTACAAGGTATCTATGCCGAAGCTTTTGAGGCGTTCCAGCGACAAAACTCGACCGTGGTGCAAAAGACCTTAGCGCGCGCTTCGGCGCGTGTCTTGATCAACAATAAAGACGCGGGCGAAGCCATCCAAAAGCTACAAATGCTAGAGCGTCAGCGTGATTTAGACAAAACCCAACTGGCCAGCGAGACGAGCTTAGCGGACGATCAACGCAGCAAACTGGTTGAAGATGCGTTACTTTCAAAAATAAAAGAGAAAGAGCAACAAATACAAGCGTTGCAAGGCGAGGTTGAAAAGCTGAGCCCAGAATATGTTGAGTTGACGCGCGTGCGCCGTGTCAAGCTTGAACAGCTTCAAAGCTATCTGACCCCGACAGAGGGGGTGGCGATCTTTTTGTTGGGTAACTCTTCAGGGTTTGTGCAGTTGATTCGTCGCGATTCAGTGACGATCGCACCCGTGACAAAAACGGTTGAGCAGATTTTTGAAGAGGTCAAAAGCTTGCGCTTGGGTTTGAGTGTCGAGCAGGGTAGCGTGCAAGCGTTTGATGTGAATAAATCGTTTGCGCTGTTTCAAAGTTTGCTAGGCGGGGTCGATAAAAACCTAGCCGGACTCGAGCATTTAGTGGTGGTGCCTTCTGGCCCATTGGCAAGTTTGCCATTTAGTGTCTTGGTGACGGCGCAGCCAAACGGTGCCGATTATGCCAATACCGCTTGGCTTGTGAAGCGTGTCGCGTTAACGCACTCGCCTTCCTTGCTGTCTTTCTACGACAAGCGCTCAACGGTGCCCACCCACCAGGCCACGAAAATTTTTTTAGGTTTCGGTAACCCAACGCTTGGACCGGCTTCGGGGTTAACTAAAAATGTGCGTTTGACGAATGCGGTGGCCAGTACGCCAACGCAAGCCGGTCAAGCAGCTACGACTTCAACCTCAACGACCAGCGCTACCCAGGCCAACGTCAAGACCGGAGCGGTTTCAGCGAATGCGAAGTCGGCGCCGGTTGTTAAACCGCCTGCTTTTGCAGCTGTGACCTGTCGCGATGGTGGCCCCATTCCACGAAATATTTTGACCGACATGCCTTCGCTGCCGGATACGCAAACTGAACTGCAGACTGTCGCCAATTTTTTGAAAACCTCCGGCCCCGCAGAGCTTTTTGTTGGTGCGCAGGCAACAGAAGCCCGCCTGCGGAGTATTCGTCTTAGCGACTATCGCGTTTTGTATTTTGCAACGCATGGCTTATTGCCCGGCGAACTGCGGTGTCAGTCTGAACCGGCTCTGGTGTTGTCGCCTCCCGCCGCGGCTGCCGTGACAAAAATTGAAGATGGGTTGTTAGACGCCAGTGAAATTTCGCAGATGAAGTTAAACGCTGATTTGGTGGTGTTGTCGGCCTGTAACACTGCGGGCGGTGGTGATAAGTTTGGTGGCGAGGCCCTAACGGGGTTGGCAGAAGCGTTCTTTTTTGCGGGTGCGCGTAATTTGCTTGTCACGCACTGGAGTGTGCCGTCTGAGGCCACGACGAGTTTGATGGGGCGCGTGTTTGCAAGCTTAGGTCCTGATATGACGCGTAGCAGTGCACGCGCTTTGCAGCGGGCGCAGATTCAAATGCTGGGTATGCCCGCCACCGCGCATCCGGTTTTTTGGGGTGCCTTTGTGTTGTTGGGCGATGGGGCCGAAGAGGGCGCCGGAACTGTGAAGAAGATATGAATCTAGTGCGATCGTTAATTGCATCGCTGTTGCTTACGGCATTGGTGTTGAGCGGCACGCCCGCCCAGGCCGAGACTCTCATCGTGATGGAAGCGCGAGGAATCAGTTTAAAGGCCGGTGCGCAAATTGATGGTGATCAAATCTTGACTCTGAAAGAGGGTGAGCGCCTGACTTTAATTCGCTCAGACGGCACGGTATTGACGTTGCGCGGTCCGTTCAGCAAGCCTCCAGCCCCCCCGACAGCGGTGGCGTCTGACTCTAAACAAGCACTCGCGGCGCTCGTGAATACGCGTGCTGCACGCACCAGCTCAGTGGGTGTGATTCGGGCCGGCGAAGAGGTGATGCCTTTGCCTGAACCTTGGTTGGTCGATCTGAGTCGCTCAGGCATGCGCTGTATAATCGAAGACCAAACCGTGACGTTTTGGCGGCCGGAGTCGAATCAAGAGGCTCGCTTTACGCTGGTGCCGTCAGACCGCTCATACAAGGCAGACTTTATATGGCCCCGCGGTGCGGCGCGCCTCCCAGCAAGCAAACTTGAATTCAAAAACGAATTCAACTTCTTCACGATTCAACAAGCCGATCAAGAGTTCGCCCTGCAATTGATGAAGATCCCCAAGGCCATTGCTGAGGGCGATCGGGTGATCTTGACTGCGTGGTTGTTAGAAAAGGGCTGTACGCAGCAGGCAGATGCCTTGCTGCGTCAATTGGGTGCAGCAACGCCATGAGTTTGAATAAGCGCCAAACCAAAGAACTGCTCTCGGCCTTCGCTGCGGCGGTACTTGCCGCTGTTTTGGCGTTGGTCGGTGTGCACTATTTAAGTTTTTTAAAGAATCTTGACAATATCTCGAAAGATATCCGTACGGCCGCGTTTCAACCTGCGATGCCTCAGGCAAAAGATATTGTGGTTGTCGCGATTAACGAAGGCACACTCGCTCAGTTCGTATACCGGTCACCGGTTGATCGAGAGTTTTTGGCAAATCTGCTGAAGACGCTAGAACAGAAGGGCCCCAAAGTGATTGGGCTTGATATCTTGTTTGATCAGGCAACCGAGCCCGCTAAAGATGATTTGCTGAAAGAGACCTTGCGTTCGGTCAAGACGCCTTTGGTGGTCAGTTATAGCAACCTTGCAAGCGTGGTGACTGAAGATCAACTTGAGTACCTCAATGCTTTTGTTCCAGAGCAGCAGCGGGCCGCTGCCAATTTGGCGAAAGATCCACTGGACGGCTCGGTGCGTTGGGCGTATCCCGGTGAGAGCGACGCTGACGAGCCAAAGGGCTTCGTTCGTAAGGTGGCCGAGATACTTGGTATCGACACGCCAAAGCGGTTGGTCGAGATTGCCTGGCGTGCGACACCCGACAGCGAGACCGGCTCGTTTGCAGTCTACCCAGCCCACGCACTGGCGGTGTTGCCCGATGCTTGGTTTAAAGACAAGGTGGTATTGATTGGTGCTGTGTTGTCAATTACGGATCGACACGAAACGCCCTTGGCGGTAATCGAGGGTGATGGTGATCGTGGATCAATGCCAGGTGTGATGATTCATGCGCACAGTTTGTCGCAAGTACTAGATGCCCGACCTGAGCCAGGATTTCAGTTGTTTGGTTCAAACCTGCTGGTCTTGCTTGCCGCAGTCTTCGGTATTGCAATCGGTCTTTTAAAAAAAGGCATCCTTTTTAACGTGATCGTCAGTTTGGTGCTGGTGGTATGTGGTTGGGTTGGGGCAATGTTAGGGCACCGGTATGGTTTGCCGCTTGTACCCTTAGTTGCCCCCACGATGGCGCTTGGTCTTTCAGTGTGGTTCATGGACATGCTGATCGGCAAGGCTGAACGCAAGCAAAAGCAGTTTGTACAGGGCGCGTTTTCGCGCTACGTGTCGCCCGAGGTGGTCAAACAGTTGATGGATCGGCCCGAGGCGCTGAGCATTTCAGGGGCTAAACGTGAAGTCAGCTTTATTTTTACGGATATTGCGGGCTTCACCACGATGTCTGAAGCGCTGAGTTCTGAAAAGCTCTCTGAAGTCTTAAATGAGTATTTAGACGGAGCGTGCCAGATTATCTTAGGTTTTGAGGGCACCGTTGACAAGTTCATCGGCGATGCAATCATGACGATTTTTAATGCACCGCTTGAGCAATCGGATCACGCGGCGCGCGCAGTGCAGTGCGCACTTGCGTTGGATGTGTATGCCGAGGCGTTTAGAAAAAAGCAAAATGATCTAGGTATCCCTATTGGTGAAACTCGCATTGGCGTGCACACCGGCTTTGCCACGATTGGTAATTTTGGTTCGCATTCTCGTATGGATTACACCGCCCTGGGTGATACGGTGAATACTGCAGCCCGGACCGAGGGCGTGAATAAATATTTTGGTACGCGTGTATGTTGTACGGAACAAACCGTTCAACAAGCACCTGAGCAACGCTTTAGAAAAATTGGTGATGTGGTGCTCAAAGGCAAGATTGAGGCGGTAGGGCTGTTTATGCCCGTGACGCAAGCTGAGTTTGATTCTGAGTTGAATGCCGACTATCAGACGTTTTATTCGCTCTTACAGCAAGCAGATGTTGCCACGGCGATGCCAGTGGAGGCGTCTGCAGCGCTGGCCCTCGCAGATCGCTACCCAGAAGATCCCTTGTTTCAGTTTCATAGCCAACGACTGCGCGCTCAGGTGTTTGGGGTTGTCATTCGTATGGAAGATAAATGATGGCGGCCAGAACGTTAAGCGCGGTGTGTTGTTCGAGGGCTTTACAGCTTTGTTTGGCGTTGGCACTTTCCGTGGTCGTACCCGCCTGGGCAGCGACCCCACACCTTGAGGCTGGCGTGCAAGCGGTGCGAGAGTCGCAAATGGAGGTGGAGGCGCAGCAACAATTGCAAAACAGCCAATTGACTGAGCCAAACGCTGGGTCGCAAGGCTTTAACTTGCAAATGCAGCGCACGGATAAAACGCCAATCAAAAAGTCACTTGATGACTTGCAGTTCAATGTGACCGAAGTTGATTTCGACGGTAATGTGGTCTACACCGATGCGGCGTTACAAGAGTATTTTTCTTCGTTTATTAATCGGCCCGTTTCGTTGCCCGAGCTCAACGAAGTCGTTGAAACGATTGAAGACAAGTATAAACAGGCGGGATACTTTTTAAGCCGTGTGTATATCCCTCCACAAACGCTTGAAAACGGTGTGCTCAAGGTTAAGGTGATCGAGGGCTATCTAAGCGAGCTTTTTGTTGAAGGCGGCACCGCCGGTAACCGTGCCAAGATCAATGAGTTAACAGAGGGTTTGGTTAACAAGAAGCCGCTCGATTTACCAAGTGTAGAAAAAGCGATTCGTACGCTCAACGCGTTTCCGTCAACAACCGTGAATGCCGTCTTGCGGCAGGGCGCTGAACTAGGTGCCTCAGAGATGGTGCTCAATGTTAGCCAGCTGCCGGATTATTATTCGTTGTCGGTGAATAATTTTAATGCGCCTGCAGTAGGTACTTGGGGCGCTTCATTTGCTGGTACGGTGAACCGCTTATTTGATATTGATAATCAATTGAGCTTTAGCACCAGTGCCTCGCTAGGCTCTGGCTCGGTTGAAGACTTCAAAAGAATGTTGTCTTTTTCAGCGAAGTATTCTCAGCCAATCGGAAATTCTGGGCTTTCGGCGAGCTTGAGTTACCTCTATGCACAAAGTCAGCCAGTGCCCACCGTGGCCGATCTGAATCTGCTTTCGCAGGGTACGACTGTTTCTCCACGCTTAAGCTATCCCATGTTCAGCAACCGTGGCAACTCGCTTGTGCTCGATTCTGGCTTGACCTTCAGTCAAACGCAGACGATGCTTGCAGGGACACCTTTTACGACAGACAAATCAACGGTGTTTGATTTGACCTTGCGCTGGACCAACACAACGTTGGCAGAAGGCATTACCAATCTGAGCGTTGGGTATTATCAAGGCCTTTCAGGCTTAGGCTCGTCGGGCGCAAACGACTTAGGCGTTTCCGTACCGGGTTTTAACCCCGCGTTCAACAAGTTTGCCTTCAATCTTTCACGCACGCAATATTTGCCCAATAAATTTAGTGTGCATGCGGGAGCAGTGGGGCAGTACACGGCAGACAGCCTGTTGATTGCTAATCAGATTTCGTTTGGCGGACCACCGATCGGCCGCGCCTACTACTACGGCGCGATTATGGGTGATCGTGGTTTGGGCTTTTTTGTCGAGCTACGCAAAGACGTGACGTTTTCGGATCTATTTAGTCAGCCGATACAGTTTTTTGCCTTTGCGGATAAGGGCACGACTTACGTAAATACCAATGAAGCGGCAGGCAGGGTCGGTGGATCTTATAGCCTGACCTCGTATGGCTTGGGTGCGCGTACAAACTTTTCGAAGGGATCTCTTGAGTTGTCTTATGCACGAGGTGCCTCGGTATTGAATACAACAGAGCCACCTCCCAATAACCGCTTTCTGTTTTCTGGAATCTATTATTTTTAGAGCAGTTTGACGCGAGGCTGTTGCTTGTAAGTGCGCATAGGTTGTTGCGCTTGTTATTGCTGTTGAGACAGAGTTTGCAATTATTTTTGAAGGGAGCCCATGATGCTTGAAGATATTTTAAACATTGGCACGATTCTGAGCACAGAAAAAGATGCCGAAAAGCTGTATGAAATTATTTTAAAAGCGGCGATGGATTTCACCCGTTCAGATGCGGGCACACTTTATCGTCTGACCGACGATAAACAGTTAAGTTTTGACATCATTCACACGCGTAGCAAGGGTGTCCACTTGGGTGGTAAGTCAGGCCAGCCCATCACCGCGGCCCCTATCCAACTCTTTTTGCCCGACGGTGAACCCGATCACTCAAAAATTGTTTCTCACGCCATACACACCCACGAGACTGTTCAAGTGGATGACGTTTACGCCAGCAGCCGTTTTGATTTCTCTGGCACGCATGCGTTCGACAAGCAAAACGGTTATCAGTCTAAGTCGGTGTTGGCTGTGCCCCTGCGCACGCCCGACGGCGAAATCATTGGTGCATTGCAGTTGTTGAACCCACTTGATGAACACGGCGCCGTACGCTCTTTCACCAACCAAGAACAAGCGGTTGTTCGGTCGTTGGCGTCTCAGATGGCGGTTGCCCTGGCTAACCGGATCTTGATTGACGCGCAGGCTGCCTTGTTTGACTCGATGATTCAGTTGATCAACAGTGCGATCGACGATAAGTCACCTTATACCGGTGGTCACTGCTCGCGTGTGCCACAGCTCACCTTGATGATGGCAGATGCGGTCAATCGCTGTGGTCATGGCCCTTTAGCAAGCTTTCAGATGACAGACGAAGACCGCACCGAGTTACGCGTCGCTGGCTTTTTGCATGATTGCGGAAAAATCTCGACTCCTGTCCATGTCGTAGACAAGGCCACCAAGCTTGAGGCGATTCATGATCGTATCGAGATGGTTGAGTTGCGTTTTGAACTAGTCATCAAAGAGATTGAGATTGCGTTGCTCAAAGGGGAATTGAGCGCAGAGCAAGCCCAGCAGAAGCGCCAACAAGCGCTTGAGGATATTGAGTTTTTGAAGAAGAGTAATACCGGTTCTGAGTCGATGCGCGATGAGCACGTGCAGCGTATCGCGCAGATTGCCCAGCAATACGGGTGGGTCGATGCGAAGGGCCGTGCGCAAGCCGCAGTCACCCCCGACGAGGCAAAAAATTTAAGCATTCGCTATGGCACGCTGAACAACGAAGAGCGTGAAATCATCAATCACCACATTACCTTAACCATCAATCTGCTTGAGCAACTGCCGTGGCCTAAGCACCTGCGCAACGTTCCTGAGTATGCCGGTGGGCATCATGAGAAGATGGACGGCAAGGGATACCCCAAGGGACTTACCCGCGAACAAATGTCGGTACAAGCCCGTTGTATGGGTATCGCCGATATTTTCGAGGCTTTGACCGCAAGTGACCGTCCGTACAAGAAAGCGAAGACCTTGTCTGAGTCTTTAAAAATCATGGGCTCAATGAAACTTGGTCAGCATATCGACCCAGATCTGTTTGACGTCTTTATCTGGGAAAAAGTCTATCTGCAATATGCACAGGCTTACTTGGGCGCAGATCAGATTGACGAGGTCGATGTCGCACAAATACCGGGCTATGTTGCGCCGCCTGAAGGGTACGTACCCGCGACGATATAAATTGGGTACAACGTTCGATACGCAGATAGGCGAAATGGGTCGATCCTAAACGACAGCCTAAGTTGGATTAAGCTGCTCTTAATCGTGCGAGACAATTTAATCCTGCCTGTGTTGCACTGAAGGCTTGGCCACGGCAGCATCACACACTTTGTGTGAGGCAAGATGGGCCGACTCTGTGCGTTCGCGATCGTCTTGGGCGCAGTGCTAGTGCAGTGCTTGCCAACACTCGTGTCGCTTGAACGCTTGTATGAAGCAACCCTTGCGGCAACGGCTTTGCTCGCTCTTCTATTCCTGCTAAAACGAGGCGAGGATCACCGGCAACGTAAAAATCCCATGCGTGTTGGCTTGGTATTGCGGCGGCCTACGGTTGTGCTCGTCGCATTGTTGTTAAGCGTCACCTGGGCGACTTGGCGGGCAGAACAACGTCTGACCGCTGTGCTGTCGCTTGAACACGAAAACGTTGTGACACGCCTAACGTTTCGGGTCATGTCTTTGCCCAACGATACGGCAGAAAGCGTGAGTTTTGAGGCACTCGTTCTTGAACCGTTCAAACCAGGTGTGCCAACATCGCTTCAAGTATCGTGGCTAAAGCCACCAACGACGCCTGCAGTTCTTCCGGGGCAAGTCTTTCGTGCCGCCTTGGTGTTGCGCCGCCCGCATAGCAATTTGAATCCACACGGCTTCG
>CAIZGG010000087.1 GCA_903932425.1 uncultured beta proteobacterium
CGACTTGCGTCTTTGGCGTTGTGGGTTATGTCTGGTCAAAGTTGAAGTGCGAAGGTTCGCCTCTGTTGCTCGGTTTGGTACTCGGGCCTCTGATGGAAGAGAACTTCCGCAGAGCACTCTTATTGTCGCGAGGCAACTACTCCACCTTCATCGAGCGGCCCTTATCTGCCTCTTTACTAGGCGTCGCTCTGTTGCTCGTCTTAATTATCGCGCTGCCTTCTATCAAGAAAAAACGCGAAGAAGCATTTGTAGAAGAGTAAATGAATGGCTAGCATCCACAGCAAAACGTACGAACCCTCCACCCCGACTCGAGTCGCTTTTATCGGGCTTGGGGTGATGGGGTTGCCCATGGCTGGGCACCTGGCGACCGCAGGGCACGACGTCACGGTCTACAACCGCAACGCCCAAAAAGCGCAAGCGTGGGTCAAAGAGTTTGGGGGGCGCGCCTGCGCCACCCCGCGCGAGGCGGCTCAGGGTGCGCAGATCGTGTTTTCGTGCGTCGGCAATGATGCTGATCTACGCAGCGTTGTGCTAGGGGCTGATGGCGCCTTTGCAGGCATGTCTGCCGGCGCCACCTATGTGGATCACACGACCGCTTCAGCGGTGATTGCGCGTGAACTCAATGTATTAGCCAAAGAAAAATCGTTACGTTTTATTGACGCTCCGGTGTCAGGGGGCCAAGCCGGCGCTGTCAATGGTATGTTGACGGTCATGTGTGGTGGTGAGGCTGCTGACTTCGCTGCCGTCAAAGACGTGATAGCAGTCATGGCGCGCGCCGTCACACTCGTGGGCCCATCTGGTGCCGGCCAACTCGCCAAAATGGTCAATCAGATTTGTATTGCCGGGTTGGTGCAAGGCCTGTCAGAGGGCATTGCGTTTGGGCAGGCGGCAGGCTTAGACATGAAGCAGGTCATCGAGGTCATTGGCAAAGGCGCCGCGCAAAGCTGGCAAATGGACAACCGTGGTGCTACTATGGTTGATGACAAGTTTGAGTTTGGATTTGCTGTAGACTGGATGCGTAAAGACTTAGGCTTAGTGATGGACGAATGCAACCGCAACGGCGCACGCGTCCCCTCTATCGCCTTAATTGATCAGTTTTATGCCGACGTTCAGAAAATGGGCGGCGGCCGTTGGGATACTTCTAGTCTGATTAAGCGTCTGCGTTAAAAAAGATCGCAATCAGCTAGACTGGGCAGTGCAGAAATGCACTGCTTTTTTTTGTCTACGCTGTACGCTGCGACCCATCTTCAGTTGAAGGCTGCCGCAAAGACGCCTCGCACTGCTCAGCGGCCCGTTTAAAAATCAACGGCGACAGTTCGTTCAACGCCTGCGTGTAGACCTCTCGCTTAAACACAATGACATCGTCCAGAGAGACCCAGTAGGGACTCCAACGCCAAGCGTCAAACTCGGGGTGAGGTGTCGCGCGCAGGCGAACGTCCGTGTCGCGCCCAAGCATACGCAGCAGGAACCAAATCTGCTTTTGTCCTTTATAGTGCCCGCGTGATTCGCGTCGGATAAAGGTATCCGGCACGTCATAACGCAACCACTCGCGCGTACGACCTAAAATACGGACATGGTCGGGTAAGAGCCCGACCTCTTCATGAAGTTCGCGTAGCATCGCCTGCACGGGGCTTTCGCCCTGATTGATGCCACCCTGCGGGAACTGCCAAGCGTGTTCCCGAATGCGCTTACCCCAAAAGACCTCGTTTTTTTGATTAACGAGGATAATCCCAACATTAGGACGGTAGCCTTCGCGATCAAGCATGGCCACTCCCTGCGAATTCAATACAATTGCGGTTGATTATACGTACCTGTTGGGCAAACTGCCCTAATAAAATTTAGTCTACATACATGCGCGCATCCGCCTTTCATATCAGCACTCTCAAAGAAGCCCCTAACGACGCCGAAATTATCAGCCACCAACTGATGATGCGGGCCGGACTCATTCGCAAGCTGGCCGGAGGCATCTATAGCTATATGCCACTTGGCTTGCGCGTGATTCGCAAAATCGAAAACATCATCCGCGAAGAAATGAACGCCGCTGGTGCGCTCGAATTATTGATGCCGGTCGTACAACCCGCAGAGCTCTGGGTGGAGTCGGGGCGGTGGGAACAATATGGCCCCGAGTTATTGCGCATGAAAGACCGCCACGGGCGCGACTTTGTCTTGCAACCGACCTCTGAAGAGGTCATTACAGACATCGCCCGCAATGAGATTCAAAGCTGGCGTCAATTGCCCGTTAATTTTTATCACATTCAAACAAAGTTTCGCGATGAACGTCGTCCACGCTTCGGGGTCATGCGTGGGCGCGAATTTACGATGAAAGA
>CAIZGG010000088.1 GCA_903932425.1 uncultured beta proteobacterium
AGCACGATATTGACCAGAATGATTTGACCGAGTGGAATCCAGAAGTCGTGCAACGAGAGAGAGAAGTCCATAGTGTTTTGTGATGTCAGTGTGAGGGAAGGAGAAGCTGCAAATCGAATGACAGTGGAGGAGAAACTGTCAATAAGATGAACCGAAGTTTACACTGCAGTATCCATTTGTTACGATTTTTTATCAGCGCTTGGTGCGAAGTGCGTAGATCCTACATTTGTCACAGTGCCTGCGCGGGCAAACCTAGTGATAACCCTGATTTAGTCTAAAAACCTAGCAAACCCCGAGAGCGATTCGCGCTCGCTAATGAGGGTGTTTTCGACCTTGCTCATGTCTGCAAAGCCAAGTGCCAAGCCACACATGACGACTTCCTCCTGGGGGATGCCGGTGACTTGGCGGATGATCGGGTGGAAGCGATTGAAGGCCGCTTGAGCGCAGGTGTCTAAGCCCCGACCTCGCGCGGCGATCATCAGCGTTTGTAAGAAACAGCCAAAATCTAGCCATGAACCGGTATTCATCTTGCGCTCGATCGTAAAGATCATGCCCACCGGAGCCCCAAAAAAAGCGTAGTTGCGAGCGTGTTGGGCGTGCATGCCGGTTTTATCGTCGCGCCCAAGACCAAGTAGCTTGTACAAGTCAAGCCCGACTTTACGGCGACGCTCTTGGTAGGGCGAGCTCCAGTCAGTCGGGTAGTAGCGGTAGTCTTCGGTGAGAGCTGCGAATTTAGTCTGATCGTGATAGATCGCCAGAATTTCCGCAGTTAATTGCCGCTTCATCTCACCCATCAGCACGTAGGCCTTCCATGGCTGAGTGTTTGAGCCTGAGGGTGCTCTCGCGGCAACTTCAAGCATGCTGGCAATATCCTCGCGTGCGACGGGCGTTGGTAAATAAGCGCGGATTGAATGGCGCGAGGTAATCGCTTCATCCACAGTTTTTTGTTGGGTGGTTTGAATCACGGTGCGAATCTCGGTCTGAGTAAAAATAAGTTTTGAGATAGTAACCTTGGCTTTGGGCTCTGCAGCAGTTGATCGAATATCATTGCGGAAACATTTAAATTGATCGTCACATTGAAGGAAGAGACATGGGTGGACCCCTACAAGGTTTTAAAGTCGTTGAAATGGCGGGTCTTGGGCCCGGCCCCTTTGCGGGGATGTTGTTGGCTGACTTGGGTGCAGAGGTGATTTGCGTGGATCGAATTACGCCACCCGAAAAAGACGCGCATGCTGTGCATAGCAAAGTGTTGCGGCGCAACAAACAGTCTATTTCGTTGAACCTCAAGCAGCCGACTGCCATTGAGGCGGTACTGCGTTTGATTGAGTCGGCAGATGTGCTGATTGAGGGTTTTCGCCCAGGGGTCATGGAAAAGCTTGGTTTAAGCCCCGAAGTCTGTTTAGCGCGTAACCCCAGGCTTGTTTTTGGCCGCATGACCGGTTGGGGGCAAACAGGCCCGCTTGCCCATGCTGCCGGCCACGATATCAACTACATTGCGCTCTCGAGCGCCCTACACGCAATTGGTACGCCTGCGCAACCTCTACCCCCTTTGAATTTAGTGGGGGATTTTGGCGGTGGGGGCATGTTGTTGGTGGCTGGCGTGCTTGCGGCGGCCATGCATGCAAAAGCCTCGGGTAAGGGGCAGGTCGTTGATGTGGCGATGACTGACGGCTCGGCACTACTGATGGGCTTGATGTATGCCCGGATGGCCGATGGACAGTGGCGAGACGAGCGTGGTCAAAATATGCTCGATGGTGCCGCGCACTTTTATGGCACCTACCAGTGCGCCGACGGCAAGTGGATTGCGGTGGGTTCGATTGAGCCGCAGTTTTATGCGCTCTTGATAGAAAAATCCGGTCTGACTGATGTGGATCAAACGTTACAACGTGATCCAGCCACTTGGCCAGCGATGCGCCAGCAGCTCGAGCGTGTGTTTGCGACCCGTACGCGGCAAGATTGGTGCGATGTGATGGAAGGCACGGACGCTTGTTTTGCTCCTGTGCTGAGCATGGTTGAGGCCCCATTGCATCCCCATAATGTAGCGCGTCAGACCTTCTGTGAAGTGCAGGGCATCTTGCAGCCTTCGGTGGCTTAGGGCTCGCACTCTCCCCACCTTCCAACACCAACTACGTGCTCCAGCCAGAGAGGAGTCGCTTTCCCTCTCTCCCTACCACTATCGACGAGGGCGGC
>CAIZGG010000089.1 GCA_903932425.1 uncultured beta proteobacterium
ATTCGGCACCTGAACGCTATATGTGTGGCGTTTGGGTGGCGCTAGAAGATGTGTCGTTTGATACCGGCCCCCTGCACTACTACCCCGGCAGCCACAAGCTACCCACTTACGATTGCCGCCAGCTAGGCTATGCTCCCACCGACAAAATCGACCAAACCGTTTACGAAGCGCTGTGGGAGAAACTCACTGAAGCGCACGTCTTAGAAAAACAAACCTTTGAAGCCAAGGCCGGTGACGCCCTCATTTGGTCGGCGAATTTACTTCACGGTGGTGAGCGGATTTTGCGGGCGGGTACCACGCGTTGGTCGCAAGTGACACATTATTTTTTTGAAGGCTGCGACTACTACACCCCTATGCATTCAGACGTGTTTGGCGGTGAGATCAGGCTGCGCGCGCCGGTCGATATTGCCACAGGCCAGCCACTTGAACGACCACAAGTTGTACTAAAAAGTGCACCTAAAGCCAAGCCTAAACCTTGGTACGAAAAACTGTTTGGTTGGACTTCGTCGAACAAAAAAAGCACACCAAAAAAAAGACCAACACTGCCGACCATACCCTTGCCCACCGATTTTGATGCGGCCGCTTATTTGCATTTAAACAAAGACGTTGCCGCCTCAGGGATGGATCCCATCACGCATTACACAACGCATGGTTATCTTGAAAAGCGGCCCTACAAAATGAGCTTGCCCGAAGACTTCAACGCCATGAATTATCTTGAGCTCAATCCTGATGTCAGACAAGCGGGCTTGACCGCTGCCGAGCATTACATGCTGCACGGGTTTCGCGAAAAACGTCGTTATAAAGTTGACCCCACCTAGATGTTCGCGCACGACAGCATCGCGATTCAAACTAATCGAGTTTATATCGTTGAAGAAGGCCCTAATCCGTCAACGGATTATTTTGTTTTACCGCTTGTCACACGCGCTCACTCAACGGTGCTGCGGTGTAGTTGGGATCAACTGCCTGCGGCCAGTGATTTGCACGGTGCGAGCGTTATATTTGTGCGCTATGTCACCGCGGCGTGGCGTGCCTTGATTGAACAGACTAGGCACTCGCTTGCGCGTCTGATTTATTTTATGGATGACGATCTGTTTGATTGGAAAGCCGCCGAAGGCTTGTCGTGGCGCTATCGTTTTAAGTTACTTAAACGCGCGACCTGGCAACGAAAATGGTTGCTTAAGATGCAGCCAGAGCTGTGGGTGTCGACCTCTTGGTTGCAACAAAAGTACGCACAGCACAAGCCTCGCTTGGTCATACCCACCCCGTTGGGCCTTGCCAATTATTGCAATAAATTCCCAAATCGCGCAGATTCAGCGAACGTAGAAATTAAGCAATTTGACGAAATTCTAGCCAAAAACTGCAACGCCTTAGAAGAGCGCTGTGTTGTCTTCTATCACGGCACGGGCTCACACCAAGCCGAGATCGAGTGGTTGCTGCCCGTGATTGAATTGGTCTTAGCCGCCAACGCGAATATCGCCTTTGAATTGATCGGCAATGCACACACCCAAAAGCTCTACCGCCACCTAGAGCGGGTCAGGGTGATCCCGCAAATGAAATGGCCAGCCTATCAACACTTTATTCAACAACCAGGGCGTCATATCGGCTTAGCGCCGATGCTTGAACACCCTTTTAACCTGGCGCGCTCGTACACTAAGTTTTTTGATATTCAGCGCGCAGGTGCCGCTGGCATCTATGCTGACACTGGCCCATGGAAAGCCTTTATTGACTCAGGTCAACAAGGCGTGCTTGCGCCCATGCAGGTATCAAGTTGGGCCAGCGCGATCTTGGACTTAGCTGCAGATCAAGGGCAGCGTGCACGCATTCTAAAGGCCGCTGCCAATAAGGTTCATCAACTCAAGCATGCGGCAGAACGTCAGAGCTTTGAGATAAGCGGCCAGCCCAATGTCAGCTGACCTATCTCTTCTACCGATTGGCGTCATGTCAAAAGGGATCGCCGAGATCCCAGGTATCGAAGCCTGGTTAGGCGACCGCGTTGTAAGGGCAAGGTTTGGACGCTTTTGGCAGCCAATTTCGGCAGTAGCCGGCTGGGGGCATAAATCCACAGCGCAACAAGCGATGCAATACGCCAACGCCCACCAACTGCCCTATTTGTCGCTTGAAGATGGGTTCATTCGCTCAATTGGCTTAGGGCCTGCGACCCCTTCGCAAGCGATGATCATTGACGATATTGGCGTGTACTACGACGCCACAACCCCCTCGCGCTTTGAGCGCCTGGCTACACAACGCTTATCTAACGAAAAGTCGCAACGCGCGCAGGCGTTGATCGCACAATGGCGCGCAGCCCGAGTATCAAAGTACAACCATTTACGTGAATACAGCCGCGTGCTACCCAACAACTATGTCTTGGTAGCAGATCAAACACGTGGTGATGCCTCAGTCATTTGGGGTTTGGCTGATCGCCTAAGCTTTAGTCAAATGCTTGAGGCCGCGCAGCGCGAGTATCCTGAATGCACCGTGTTGATCAAAATACACCCCGCGGTCAAAGCGGGTTTAAAGCGCGGGTATTTTGATATTGAAAAGTTATCCAATAACCCACGCCTGCACTTTATCAGTGATGATGTGCACCCTACCCGCTTGCTAGAAAATGCAACCGCCGTGTTTACGGTGACATCCCAAATCGGCTTTGAAGCCTTGCTATGGGGCAAGCCCGTGCACTGCTTTGGCATGCCGTTTTACGCTGGTTGGGGATTGACGCGTGACTCCCAAGCCGCGCCCGAGAGACGCAAACCGATTACGCTTGAGCAACTTGCCCACGCCGCACTAATTGAGTATGCCCGCTACCGACACCCTGAAACACAAGAGGCCTGCGAAGTTGAAGAACTGATCGAATGGGTGAGATTTCAACGCAGCATGCGCGCGCGATTTGCAACCACTCTCTACGCGATCGATTTTTCGTGGAATAAAAAGCCAAGTGTCGAAAGATTTTTAG
>CAIZGG010000090.1 GCA_903932425.1 uncultured beta proteobacterium
CTTTCGGGGGTAATCTCTGGCGTTATCCCCGCATCAGGCTTTGATTGAGACATATTTTCTGATCTAGACACAATCGCATTATAAAATTTATCTTCTTCTTTCACAGCATCACGAGGTTTTCAACACAAACCGCCATGTCCGACACGCCCGAACAAGAGACAGTATCCGCCCAAGAAGCCCCTGAATTTGCTGCCGCTCAGTTCGTGCGCTGGTTTCGTGAGGTTGCCCCGTATGTACACGCCTTCAGGGGTAAGACCTTTGTGGTGGCGTTTGGTGGCGAGTTGGTGCAAGCCAATGTGCTCAATACTCTGATCCAAGACCTGTCGCTTCTTTCAGCGCTAGGAATTAAATTGGTGCTGGTGCACGGTTCGCGCCCACAAGTCAACGAACAGTTGCGCCTAAAAGGGTTCGAGCAGCAGTTTGACCGAGGCCGCGCACCCATGGATGCCAACGCCCTTGAGTGCGCAAAAGAAGCTGCGGGTGAAATTCGCTTAGATATCGAAGCAGCGTTTAGTCAAGGCTTGCCGAACACGCCGATGTCGCACGCTCAGATTCGCGTGCTTTCGGGCAATTTTGTTACGGCACGCCCAACTGGGATCATTGACGGAATCGACTACCAGCATACCGGGCAGGTACGCAAAATTGACGTCGACGCATTGCGCTTTGCCATCGAGCGCGGCTCGATCGTCTTGCTCTCGCCGCTTGGATTTTCGCCAACGGGCGACGCGTTCAATCTTTCTATGGAAGAACTTGCCACGAGTGTCGCCACCGCCCTACGCGCTGAAAAACTGATTTTTTTGATCGAAACCCCAGGCGTTATTTCGCCCGACGGCTCGGTTGACACTGAACTTGCACGTTTAGACGCCGATGCACTCCTCGCCGAGGGTTCGATCGACGCGGACACCGCCTATTACCTGCAGTACGCCTCACGCGCAGTCAAACGCGGCGTGACCCGCGCGCACTTAATCCCGTTTTCTATGGATGGTGTGGTGTTGCTTGAAATCTTTACCCATGATGGCGTAGGGACTATGGTTGTCGAAGACACGCTTGACGATCTGCGCCCGGCCACCATTGATGACGTGGGCGCCCTGCTCCAGTTGATTGAACCGCTTGAGCTTGATGGGACCTTACTGCCGCGCGGACGCGCCGTGATTGAGCGCGAGGTCGAAAACTTCACCGTGCTCGAGCACGATGGCGTGATCTACGGCTGCGCGACGCTCAATGATTTTCCGCAAGCTCAAATGGCCGAAATGGGCTGCCTGATTGTGCACCCTGAGTGGCAAGGTACGGGCGAAGGCGAAATCTTGCTACGCCACATGGAGTCGCGTGCCCGTGCGACAGGAGCCAAACGCCTGTTCGTGCTTACCACGCGCACCTCACACTGGTTTATCAAGCGTGGGTTTGTACAGGGCGGCGTGGCCGACCTACCCAAAGAAAAACAAGCGCATTACAACCGCTCGCGAAACAGCTTGATTTTTATTAAACGCCTGTAAAGATTAGGGTTTTGCGACGGCGCTTGTTTCAAATCCCTCTACAATCGGTCAGCACTGTTGACTGCAGCAGACTGTTGACCGCAGTAGACAGTACTGTTGACTGCAGTAGATAGCTCTGTTGACCGCTGAGAATGGGGTTACCTTCTACGTACTACAGTTACCTTTTATTAATACTCTGAATTTAATTTGAACTTTACCTAGCAGGATGTTGCCATGAGTCGTACTGTGCAGTGTGTCAAGCTCAACAAAGAGGCCCCAGGTCTTGAGTACCCCCCGTACCCTGGCGAGATGGGCGTAAAAATCTGGCAAAGCATTTCACAAGAAGCCTGGGAAGAATGGAAAGCCATTCAAACAAGACTCGTCAACGAAAACCGTCTGAATCTGGCCGACACCCGCGCACGCAAGTATCTGAAAGAACAGATGGAGAAGTTTTTGTTTGAAGGCGGCGACATCGAAGCGCAAGGCTTTGTGCCACCAAGTGCATAACGCTGGCAGAGTCTGAGGTTTGAGGTTTGAGGGCGGTGGCAGGTTTGCGCCACCACTCGCAGCGGCGCAGCAACTCGCCGCTTGCTTGAACGATCGCTTTAATCAGTCGACCGTTCGTTTGCTAAATCAAGCAATCACTTTATTCAGTCGCGTCTGGTGCAGCGGCTTGTGCTTGTCGGGCAGCTTTTGCGGCGAGCTTTTCTTCAGCAGTTGGTTCGGGTTCGCCGCGCACAAGGCGTTCTGCCATTTTTAAGCCACGGTGGCGCACGTCAGCACCATGCACCATGAAGATCACGCGTTCAGCCATGTTTTTGCAATGATCGCCGATACGCTCCATTGAGCGGGCAATAAACAGCAAATCGATCGAGCGCGAAATCGTGCGCGGGTCTTCGATCATGTAAGTGATCAGGTTACGTAACGTCGCCTTCCATTCTATGTCGATTTCTTTGTCGCTGCGAACAACCGCAGCTGCAAGTACGGCATCCTGGCGCGCGAAGGCGTCCATCACCTGACGCATCATCGTCGACACGTTGTTGGCCATGTGACGCAACTCGATGTCAGGCATGTAAGCGCGATCATCGTCATGGATGCGACGAGCCACCGTCGCAATCTTTTCAGCCTCGTCGCCCGATCTTTCCATGTCGGTCAACATTTTGGTCACAGCCAAGAGCGTGCGCAAATCAATCGCAGCGGGTTGATGACGCGCCAAAATTTGGGTCACACGCTCGTCGATCTCGACTTCAAGACGAGTGACTTCTTTTTCGTGCTCTCGAACGCCATCTACGAGACTCATTTCACCGGTGGTGAGCGCCTGCATAGCGTCTTGCACCATGGCCTCAACAAGCCCACCCATTTGCAGTAATTCGGTACGAATACGCTGTAAGTCTGCGTCAAATTGCTTGTTGGTATGCTCGGTCATGGCAAATCCACTCAGGTTGAAGAAGACAGTGTAAGACGAAACTATGACAGTTTTGTGAACGCAATCCTTTAAGAGACTCTTGCAGGGCGACGAGGCCACAGAAACCCTTGACCGGCGAGCGTCGCCACCGCTAGAGCTGTCGAATCCCCTGCTGCGTGGCCAGTAGCGCCACATCCGCAGGTCGAGCGGCAAACAAACCATTCGTGACTACACCCGGCACTTGGTTCAGGCGTGCCTCAAGTGCGATAGGGTCATGAATGGCTAAGCCGTGAACATCGACGATTTGATTGCCGTTGTCTGTCGTAAAACCAGCGCGCAAGACGGGCGTGCCCCCTAACTCGGCGACGGCTCGGGCAACGGCCTCGCGCGCCAGCGGCAAAACTTCAATGGGTAAGGGAAACTGCCCCAGCGTTTGTACGAGCTTGGACTCGTCTGCGATACACACAAATTTTTTCGCGACCGAGGCAACGATTTTTTCGCGCGTGAGCGCCCCGCCGCCGCCCTTGAGCATGTGCAACTGGGCATTGATTTCATCGGCACCATCAACATACACCGGCATGGATTGCACCTCGTTGAGGTCAAGCACCAAAATGCCTAAAGCCGACAAGCGCTGGGCACTGCGCTCAGAGCTCGCGACCGCCGCACGAAATTTCGTGCGATAGCGCGCCAGGCCATCAATGAATAAATCGGCGGTGGAACCCGTGCCCACACCAATGACGGCCTCGGGTGAGAGCAGTGGCTCGATGTAGGTCAACGCCGCCTCTGCCGCCTGTAATTTAAGTTCTTGTTGTGAGAGCATAACCATCATCCTTCCAAAAAATAAGCGTTAAGCACCCGAGTCTGGCTCGAGAGGTGCGTGATCCAGGGCCAGAGACTCTTGATCGCTCAAGCCCTCGTCCAACAAGGCGCGTGCCTGTTCCTCTGGCAAAACCTCTACATTTTTTAAGGTTCGAAGCATCGCGCGGGTGCGGGTCTCAGTTTGGCCAATTTTGTTGCTGGCCGTATCGAGCGATTTTTTCACAGCAGCGAGCGTGTCACCAAATTTATTGAACTCGGTTTTGACCGCGCGCAACACCTGCCAAACCTCGGAAGAGCGCTGTTGAATCGCCAGGGTGCGAAAACCCATTTGCAAACTATTTAGCAACGCCGCAAGATTGGCGGGGCCCGCTACGTTCACACGCAGATCATGCAACTTGTCTAGTAAGCCCGGTTGTCGCAAGACCTCGGCATACAGGCTTTCGCTAGGCAAAAACATAATGGCAAAGTCGGTCGTATGCGGCGGTGATACGTATTTCGAAACTATCAGCTTCGCTTGTGTCTCAACCGCTTTACCCAAGGCCAATCCCGCATTTCTGATGCCCTCGCGGTCGGCGTGCTCATGGGCATCCATCAACCGTTCGTATTCTTCCTTCGGAAATTTTGCATCGATCGGCAACCACACGGCTTGTTCAAGCTCGGTGCTGCCGGGCAAGCGAATCGCAAACTCAACTTGGGCATCACTGCCTGGAACGGTCTTCACATTGCGGGCGTATTGCTCGGGTGTCATGCCGTCTTCAATCAAACGAGCCAGTTGCACCTCGCCCCAAGTGCCGCGCGTTTTTACGTTCGTCAACACACGTTTAAGGTCGCCCACGCCCGTGGCCAGAGCTTGCATTTCCCCCAAACCGCGCTGCACTGCTTCAAGCCGTTCTGAAACTTGTTTAAAGGATTCACCTAAGCGCAACTCAAGGGTCGCGTGCAGCTTTTCGTCGACGGTGCGCCGCATCTCGTCAAGTTTGGTTGCGTTATCTGTTTGCAACGCGAGCAAACGCTGCTCAACAGCGGCGCGCAATTCGGTCATCCGCTGATCATTGGTTTGTATCAAGCCTTGCCATTGTGACGTGAAACCAGTCGTAAAGCGCGCTAAAGACTCGGCGCTTTCGCTTCGCCCCGCAGCGGCATCGCGCGCGACCGCAGCTCTAAATTCAGCATCCGCCTGCGAGAGTTCAAGCCGCAACGCCCGAGAGGCATCAGACATTTCAGTGCGCAATTGCCGCTGACTTTCAAGTTGCTCGGCACGTTGCGTGCGCTCAACGCGCTCGAGTGTTGTAATAATTTGCTCAAGCTTGGGCTCGGCTTGCAGCGTGTTTATCGCACGCACCTTTAGCCAGGCAAGCACCGCAAATACGGCGGCAATTGTCGTGCCTAAGGCAGTCACAGCCGCGAGGATAAAGCCGTCGGTCATGCAATACCCAATTTTTCGGAATAACGTTTTTCGTTAAAACCTACCGAGACAGAGCCATCAACATAAATCGCGAGTGGGCGACGAATCAGCGCAGGATACTCGGCAATCAAGGCCAGCCATTGCGCATCGGTTTGTGGATCTTTCAGGGCGTCAGCGAGTTGTCGCCAGGTCATTGAGGCGCGATTCACCAATTTTTCAAAGCCGCCTAATGCCTGAGCCCATTTTTTTAAATCGGCCGAGCCTATCGGGTTTGCACGGTAATCAATAAACTCGTGAGGGACACCGTTTTGAGTGAGCCAAGCGCGCGCCTTGACACAGGTACTGCATTGGGTCAGCCCATAGATCTTGATAGACATCAAAGTTTTATCCAAAAAATATTAATCTTCGTTCAATGCCGATTGATATCCCTCTTTGAACCGCTGCCAACAGCTTGACTCGAATTCGGGGACAACCTTCTTGACCGAACGTAACAGGCGAGACAGATTCTCGGCACGCTGAGCGGCCGTCAGGGCTTTGCGGTAACCGCGATCTAGATCAATGATCCATACTTTATCTTGCGCATCAACCAAGAGATTAAACACATTCAAATCTGCATGCCAGACATCAAACTGATGCATCTTAGCAATGACGCGACCCGCCTCAAACCAGACGGTGGGCTCGCCGCACAGCGCCAGAGGTCGGGCCTGGTCGATCCGCAGCGTTAACAAGGCCGCGCGATAGGTGAAGCCCTCACGCCACACCGCCGCACCCAGAGGACGCGGCACGGGCAAACCGGCTTGCCACATGAGCCGCAATAAATCGAACTCAGCAAAAGAGCGTGTACGCGCTAGCCCTAACCAGAGGTAGCGCTCACGCACCAAACGTGCCATCAACCCACCACGCCTGAAGTGCCGAAGAACGGCAGCGACCGATGTGAGTTGCACAAACCAGGCTGCAGCACGCCCTCCTGAGGACACGACTTGTGCTTGCGAGGGCGCGTACGAAGGGTCGAAACGTTGCAAGGCGGGCTCGGTGACCAGCGGATCAAGGCGTAAATAAATGCGCTGACCAGCCTGCTTGAACACAACAGACGAAATACTGTCTTGCAAGCCAACGGCAGCGGATGAGGCCTTGTTAACGCTCGCGATCGCCATCTTCAAGCCTGCCGCAAGATATTGAGGGGCGGAGTCTGCAAAACGCCACGCAAGGCCAACGCACCGGCAAACCAGGCACCAAACATGCACAACGCCACCCCAAGCAACCACGGCCATAAGGTGAAACGCATATTGAACTCAAACAGCCAGGTCGATAAAGCCCAAGCCGCTAGCGTGGCGCCACCCGCAGCCAGAAGGCCGGCAAGAGCACCAACTGCCAACAACTCAATGCGCTGCGCTGCAGCGAGTTGGCGTCGTGAGGCACCAAGCGCGCGCATCAAAGCCGCCTCGCGCACGCGCTCATCACGTGTTGCCGACAGCGCTGCCGCCAATACGAGCGCCCCAGCAAACAGCGAGAACACAAACAGCCCTTGCACGGCCACCGAAACTTTATCTAAGATGCTTTGCAACTGTCCCAAAATCGCACCAACATCAAAAACTGTCAGATTAGGAAACGTTCTAACCAGATTTTGTAACGCCCCCGCCTGCTCGGGCCGTAAATGGAAGGCCGTCATAAAAGTTTGTGGCGCCTTGTTCAGCGCTGTGGGTGTCAAAATCGCAAAAAAGTTTGCCCGCATTGAATCCCAATCAACGCGCCGCAGGCTTGTAACTTTCACTTTAATCAACTGACCAGCGATATCAAACGCTAAGACATCATCAAGCGCAAGCCCAAGCGTTTTTGCCAGCCCCGTTTCAAGTGACACCTCAAAAGCATCGGCTGCAAGATCACGCCCCGCCACGATTTGCTGAGGCTCTGGCAGTTGGGTCGCGTAAGAAAGATTGAACTCTCGCTCAATCAAACGTTGAGCGCGCTCTTGCGCGTAATCGCTCGCGCTCAATGCTTGACCGTTACGCGAGAGGAGCCGACCACGAACCATCGGCGACAGTACAACCTGCGGGATGCCCGCCTGCTGCAAAGCCTGCCTGACGCCTTGCACTTGATCGAGCTGAACGTTAATCAAAAAACGGTTGGGGGCATCAGGGGGTAAGGTGCGTTGCCAACCCGCCAGTAAATCGGTACGCACGATTGTCAGCAACAAGAGCGCCATCATGCCAATTGCCAAGGCACTAATTTGCGCGATAGTAGCCGCACGCCTGCGTACGACCCCGTTGATCGCAAAACGTAACATTGGGAAACTATTTAGGCGGGCTCGCAATAAAGCCAACAGCCACAGGGCGATGGCACTGACTCCGCCGAACAGAAGCGCTGCACCTAAAAATCCAAGCGCCACGCCAGCACCCAGCTTTAAATCTTGAGCAACCCACCACATCAGCACCGAGAACCCGGCCAACCCAAACACATAGCCCAACAAACTTTGTCTTGTCAGAGTCGGATGAGTACCTTGAAAAATTTGTGATGGACCGACATGACGCAAAGCTTGCAGAGGCGGCCAGGCAAAGGCAAGCAGCAACCAAAGACCAGCAAACAGGCCCTGCAAAGCTGGCAAAAGTGAAGCCGACGGCAGGTCTGTGCCAATTAGCTCACCAAGCGCAGCGATCATCAAAAACTGAGCGCCCCACCCCAGTAATATCCCCGTCAAGGACCCGATCACACCCACCAAGATGAACTCACCCACCACGATCTGCGAAACGGTCGACCGCGTCGCCCCCAGGCAACGCATGAGCGCAATGCTCAACCGATGACGCTGACCAAAGCGTCGGGCTGCCAGTGCGACAGCCACAGCGGCAATTAACACCGCGAGCATCGCCACCAGCGCCAAAAACTGCTGAGCCCGATCAAGCGAGCGACGAATTTCAGGCCGCCCGGCCTCGATCGTCAGGATTTTTTGACCCGGCTTAAGCTGACTATCGAGCCACGTGCGATAGGCTTGCACCGCCTCAACCTTACCAGCCACCAGCAAGGCATACCGTACTCGACTGCCAGGGGCGATCAAACC
>CAIZGG010000091.1 GCA_903932425.1 uncultured beta proteobacterium
ATATTTCAAACTATTTCGAACGACGAGCAGTCAGTCACCAAAGTGTAATCTGAGCCCTTCGATGAATAACTGAATCAGTAGGTGACATGAGTAATCCAAGCGTTTTACACTCAGATGTCAGAGAGTTCGTTTTTCGCTTCACCACTAAAGGTCTTCGGCGATGATGGATACGTTGGCAACAGCGCGGTTCGTAAGACAACTTGGCTTCGGTTTGGCGCCCAACGAACCCAACCCGCAAGACCCTGTTCATTGGGCTCAGGATCAAATGAATCAGGCGCCAGACGTTCAGTTTTTTGCTGATCGTCAAGGCAACCTGATGCAGGGGTTACCTAAAGGCCTCAAGCTCTTGACGACTCAAGCAGAGGTTGCAGAGGCCCTGTTTCAACACGATCAAGCGCGTTTATTAAGTAACGAAAAAACCAAAGCCTTGCTACCCTCAGAGGCCGAGCAATTTCGGTACGAACATGTCAACTATCCCTACTG
This sequence comes from uncultured beta proteobacterium, assembly GCA_903932425.1. Classification (GTDB taxonomy): domain Bacteria; phylum Pseudomonadota; class Gammaproteobacteria; order Burkholderiales; family Burkholderiaceae_B; genus Zwartia. The sequence goes on from CAIZGG010000091.1 coordinate 484, forward strand.
GCGCCTTGAACCCTGGAAAGAGATCCTTGCGCGCGGCGCGATGGCGGTCAACGGGCCCGCACCGGTGTTCGAACGGTTTTGGCACTTTTGGACCAATCACTTCACGGTTTCGCCGGCGGTTAACAATATCAATACCGCGATAGGGCCCTACATGCGCATGCTGCGGGGGTGCATGTCTGGACACTTTGCCGACATGTTGCAAGAGGCGGTGACGCATCCGGCGATGGTTTTGTATCTCGATAATGCCAAATCTATTGGACCAAATTCGCCCGCCAGAGCTAAGGGCAAGCTAAAAGAATCGTTCAACGAAAACCTTGGGCGCGAGCTGCTTGAATTATTTACCTTGAGCCCCGCCTCGGGCTACACGCAAAACGATGTGATTGCGGCGGCCATGATTTTGACTGGATGGGGCTTGAAGCGTCCGCAGCGCAATCAATCAGTGACAGGGCCTTATGGCAGCCATTTCGATGACAACAAGCATGAGCCATCGCCTCAGACTGTCATGGGCCAGCAATACGGTGGTGCGTATGCCAACCGCGAAAAACTGCTCAGATTAATGGATGATCTCGCCCACCATCCGGCAACTGCGCGGCACATTAGTACAAAATTAGCGACGGCCTTTATTACAGACACGCCCTCAGCTGAGCTCATCAATCGTTTGAGTGTGGTCTTTCAAAAATCCGATGGCCACCTGCCGACTATTCACAAGGCTGTGATCGCAGAGGCGGCCTCGGCCAGCGCTACGTTACATAAGTTTTCAAACCCCGAGACCTGGCTGTGGACCATCTATCGCGTCACGGGCGCAGCGTTGCCCGTTGTGCCACCACAAAAGGACGTGAAAGGGGAAAAGCTCCACGAGTTGCTGTCCGAGCTTGGCCAAGCGATTCATAATTGTCCGCAGCCGAATGGCTGGTCGCTTTACGACCGCGACTGGCTTTCAAAAGAGATGCTTGACCGAAGAATTCGCTACGCCTTTCAGTTTGCACCAAGGCTAGTCAGCCAAGGCGATCAGCTTGACGAAGTTGTACTGCGACAGCATGGCGAGCAAAGCGCTATCTTCAAGACGCTTAAGCAAGCACGACGCATGCCCGATCAGTCACTGAGAAGCCTCTGGGCCGTGTATTTGACTTCACCCGCTTTTCTTTGGGGCTAGACACCATGAAACGCAGAGAATTTATTAAGTTTTCAGCGAGCCTGACACTTGCCGGTGCCGCGCCTTGGGCTAACTCGAGCTCGGCTCAGCCCCCTCAAACCAAGCGCTTGTTAGTCATCATGCTGCGCGGCGGCATGGACGGCCTTGCAGCCATTCCGCCTGTTGCGGATCCAGATCTTGGGTCATTGCGCTCTGAGTTGACGCCCTCAAATTTGTTACCTGGTAACCAATTTTTTGGCATCCACCCGACGTTACCAACGTTTGCAGAGTTCATGGCTACCGGGCAAGCGACTGCGATTCATGCCGCAGGTTTTGGGTATAAGGGGCGCTCACACTTCGAAGGGCAAGACATCATGCAAAGTGGTGTCATGAAACCCTACGCGTCAGCGTCGGGCTGGCTAGGACGGGCAATGCGGGCAGCGCAGTCTAAGAGCGGCGTGGCGATTTCGATCCCGATGCCACTCATCTTACGCGGCGACTCTGCATCAGAGACCCAATACCCAAGCTGGATGCAAGCGCCACCCAAAGCAACCTATCAACTCGTCAGCCAACTTTGGGCGAGCGTCCCAGAACTTAAACCCTATGCTTCACGCCTGATCGAGTCGGACAATGTACGGCTCGCGGCCGACGGCACGCCCGAACCGAATCAACAGCGCAGAACCGCCTATAGCCTGGCTAAAGAAGCCGCACAAAAAATGCAAGCACCTGGCGGACCGGTGGTTGGTGTATTGGACTTTAACGGCTTTGATACGCATGCCGGGCAAGGCGCAGCAGAAGGCGTCAACGCCACAAAGCTCAAACAGATTGACGATGCTATCAGGGGTTATCGCGAAGGTATCGGCACGAAGTGGGCGCAGAGCTTGGTCCTGACAGTGACCGAATTTGGCAGAACGGCCAGCGTAAACGGAACCCTCGGCACCGATCACGGCTGGGGCTCATGCGTGTTGGCTGCAGGCGGCTTGGTCAAAGCAAAGGGGATTGTGAGTCAGTGGCCTGGCTTGAAAAAGTCTCAGCTTTTTGAGGGTCGTGATTTGAAGGTGACGGTAGATGCATTAGCCGTCTATGCGGATGCTCTCCAATCCGTCTTCGGCTTACCGCCCGAAGTGATTCAAAAAGAGGTCTTCTCTTACGCGCGCGATTCATTTGAGTCACGCTTGTTCATTTAACTAGCGTTTACTGATGACGATGCACATCGTACGTCACAAAATTTTCACCCGGCGGTGGCAAGCTTAAACAGTTAGGGTTTTCAAGCGTTCGACGCATGTCTGATAAACCGGTGCTCCAGTGATGGCTCATGGTTTCGTGGCTGAATTCATAGTCTTTGTAGTGGCCCTCGCTAGGTTTATTTTTATAGATCAACTGAATACAGTTGTAACGTGCACCGTAAATTTTTTCAGCAAGCGCATCAAACCACGGATCTTTTGCCTTCACGTTTTTGGGAATCCGGGCTAACGCGTCCCAAAGTTGTTGTCGTAACTGTTGAATGTCATTAAGCTGATTGGTCACACCACGCGTTCGACTTGAGTACTGGATATCTTTTTGGCGTTCAAGCACCTCAAAAATATTGGTCGGTAATTTGCCCCGAGCGCTCCATAAATCCACTTGAAAAATCAACGTGTCTTCTCGCGGCTTCACATTCAATACCTGCTCAAGCGGTGTATTTGATACACAACCGCCGTCCCAATAAAACTCGCCATCGATTTCAACGGCTGCAAAACTGGGCGGCAACGCCCCAGAGGCCACAAAATGTTTCGGAAGAAGCTTCATTTCGGTATTGTCAAAGTACACAAAGTTACCTGTGCTGACATTTGTCGCGCCAATCGACACCCGCATTTCTTTGCTATTAATACGATCAAAGTCCGCAAATTTTTCTAACGTGGCAAGTAACGGAGTCGTATCGTAATAACTGGTTGATGCTGGGCCGCCGCCCCCCGGGGCAAGCGGACGCGGTGTAAAAAAACCGGGCTGTCCTTGCAGCATCGTTTGGGTTGCGGCAAAAGAACCAAACATTCTCTCGGTTTGGTGTTCTGTATACGTGCGGAACGCATGTGCGGCAGGTCCAAACGCGTCAAACATTGAAGACACTGCGGTGGCGGCAAACGAAGGCGGCCGACAAATCGTTTCCCAGAATTCTTTAAGCTTAGTGACCCGATCCTTGGGTGCATTACCAGCCATCAACGCGCAGTTCAAGGCGCCAATTGAAATACCTGCGACCCAATTAGGATGAATCCCAACCTCATATAAACCTTGGACCACGCCGGCCTGATACGAGCCCAGCGCCCCACCGCCTTGCAAAACCAAGGCAACGCGTGGGTAAGCCAGCACCTCTTTATGCCGCATCGCTTAACCTGCCCGCCGGAACACGAGCTTGTCTTCGGTCGACAAACTCGCGATAAAGGCATAGCCCTCACTATTAAATTTTTTCAAATCTTCTGGCTTGGTGACGCGATGCTCAATCGCAAAGCGCGCCATCAAGCCACGCGCGCGCTTCGCATGAAAGCTCACGACTTTGTACACGTCGTTTTTGCCGTCCTGAAACACGCATTGAACGATGCGCGCCTTCAACGCTTTTAAGTCGACCGCTTTGAAATACTCTTCAGAGGCTAAGTTTACAAGTACCGGTTTTTTTTCTTTTGCTAGGCGTTCGTTTAAATAGGGGGCAATCGTTGTCTTCCAAAACGCGTATAGATTGGACCCACCCGGATTTTCAAGCTTGGTGCCCATTTCAAGGCGATAGGCCTGCATCAGATCAAGCGGCCTCAGCACGCCATACAGACCACTCAAAATCGCCACATGCTCTTGCGCCCACTGCAAATCCTTTTCTTTAAGCGTGGCGGCATTTAAGCCCTCGTACACGTCACCGTTAAAGGCTAAGACAGCCTGACGTGAGTTTTTTTGCGTAAAGGTTTTTTTCCAGGCGGCGTAGCGCTCAACGTTTAGCTGCGCCAAGGCCTCACTCAGATCCATCAAAGACGCCACATCATCGGCCGATTGCGTTTTGAGCACCTTAATCAGCTGTGCGGCTTCGTCTACAAACAAGGGTTGCGTATGCAGATCAGTTGGCAGCGCCGAGTCGTAATCAAGTTTTTTTGCTGGGGATAATACAAAAAGCATAGCGATCGTCTCAAAAAAATGGGTACTGGCGTGACTCCGAGTTTAACGGCTTGCCTCCGCTTCTGTGTCTTGTGGCCAATTTGATGGGGGACATACGCCTAACAACAGGACCAGACAGCAGAAAAAACTGCCTAAACTTTGCTTCCGGGCCAGATTTAAAGCCCCTAGCCCCCGAAAGGCGGGATTTAAGGTGTGAACCTTTAATAAATCGCTGTTTCTGCTAGAATGCTCGGCTTGACCAAGGTACGGCGCAACGCCGTCGTATCCGCGATTGATCCCCCAATTGCACACACCGGAGAGGTGGCAGAGTGGTCGAATGTA
>CAIZGG010000092.1 GCA_903932425.1 uncultured beta proteobacterium
GGTTCTTGTCTGGTGTATCACTATTGACTGATTGCTTAGCCTCGATAACCTTGTTTCGGCGCTACCAGCGCTTGTTGCAACGATTCAAACGGAGTCCCAGATGGCCTTATTTCTTTTTAGAAACCTTGCCCTTTTGGTCAGCGCATTCTTTGCCGCACAATTTACTTACTGGGCACTACAGGGCAGTCAGACGCAGTTCTGGTGGGCGCTTGCCCTCGTGGCCTGGGGCTTGTGCGCGTTAGGCCTGCACGACCTTCTTCAGACACGCCATGCCATTTTGCGCAGTTACCCAATCATCGGACATCTTCGCTACCTGTTTGAAGATATGCGACCTGCGATTCGTCAATACTTTTTTGAAAACGATACCGACGAAGCGCCATTTTCACGCGCAAGTCGTTCTTTAGTCTACCAACGAGCCAAACAACAGATTGATAAACGCCCCTTTGGGACCATGCTTGACGTCTATGGGGATGGCTATGAGTGGATCAATCACTCTCTCACCCCCTCCAAAATCAGCGACACCGATTTTCGTATAACTGTCGGTGGGCCTGCCTGCACCCAACCGGTGAGCCTTTCTGTCTTAAACATTTCTGCGATGAGTTTCGGTGCCTTAAGTGCGAATGCCATTCTGGCACTGAACGAAGGTGCAAAACTTGGGGGCTTTGCACATGACACGGGTGAAGGCGGCATCAGTACCTATCACCGCACGCCGGGTGGGGATTTGATTTGGAACATCGGCTCGGGCTATTTTGGCTGTCGCGACGAGCAAGGACGTTTTTCAGAGACGCATTTTGTGGCGAACGCTCAGCTTGCCCAAGTACGCATGATTGAAATAAAGCTCTCGCAGGGCGCAAAGCCGGGGCATGGGGGCATTTTGCCCGGAAGCAAAGTCACTCCTGAAATTGCCGCGGCGCGCGGGGTACAGGTCGGGCAAGATTGCAACTCGCCTGCCGCGCACTCTGAGTTTGATAGCCCGATTGGACTCTTGCACTTTGTACAACGCCTTCGTACCCTCTCGGGCGGTAAACCGGTGGGTTTTAAGCTTTGCATCGGCCACGCTTGGGAGTGGTTTGCCATAGCCAAAGCGATGGTCAAAACTGGCATCACACCCGACTTCATTGTGGTGGACGGTGCAGAGGGCGGCACAGGGGCCGCACCGATCGAGTTTGTGGATCATGTGGGCACCCCCTTACGTGAGGCGATACGGTTAGTGCACAACACCCTAGTCGGCTTGAATTTACGCGGGCAAATAAAGATAGGTGCCTCGGGAAAAATCGTTTCAGCCTTTGATATCGTGCGCACGCTTGCCTTAGGCGCGGACTGGTGCAACAGCGCGCGTGCTTTTATGTTTGCAATCGGTTGTATCCAAGCGCAACAGTGTCATACAGGGCGTTGCCCGACGGGCGTCGCGACGCAAGACCCCGACCGTCAACGCGCTTTAGTGCCTCTGGACAAAGCGCCACGGGTTGCGCATTTTCATCAAAATACACTACACGCCCTGGCCGAGTTACTGCAAGCCTCAGGGTTACACCACCCGCAAGATATCACCACGACACACATCGCGTGTCGCACCGTCGACAATCACATTAGTCTGTTCGCATCGTTATACCCGAGCATCCCCGCGGGCTCGTTATTGCGCGGCGAACTACAACGGCCTGTGTTTCAGATCGGTTGGCCGATGGCGAGCGCTGATAGCTTTACGCCCGTCACCTCGCTTGAAGCGAATTGGCCACCTAAAAATGAGTGAGCACTCGTTGCACAATCAATGTGCGATCACTGCACTCAGAACCCTGTGCTTGTCTCGCTCATGATCAACCGACTCGCTTCTCGTGCGCGCTTTCTGCCACACAGTCTTCATAAGACGCTGGCTGGCCGATATACCCTGACTCAAACATACTTTGAGCCAAGCGCGCGAAGCCTTGCCTAGAAACTGCGCGCCGACAGGTCCACAGTTCGGCTTGCGCATAACGCCTCAGGCATTGGGTCAAGATCTCTGGGCTGACATGCGGATAAAAGGGTTGAACCACACGGGCTAACTCTGCAGGCCCGTTCGCCGTTAACCATGGAAGAAACTGCTCAATCCCACGAATCATCGCCTCAAAGGCCAAACGATTACGCTGCATACCGTCGACCGTGGTGATAAAGGTCGTATAAGCAGTAAAGCCCCGTTGATTCGCCGCATGCACAACCTGAGCATTCGTTTGCGCGAGCGCCAGCGATACGTAAGGCTCGAACACCTGAATCACGTCTAGGTCACCACGGGCCAGCGCCTCGACGTTCTCTTGCATACTACGATCTGACACGCGTGAAATCTCAGCGGGATTCACCCCCACATCGCGTAAATCTTGCTGCAAACAAAGCCAAGGGGTGGGCACCTCAGAGACTGAGGCAAATCTTAGCTTGAGCAGATCTTTTAGAACGAACGGCTCAGCCTGACTGCGACGAATTAGAAAAAATGGATCTTTCGCCGCAACCTCGCAAAACGCCAGTAAAGAAGCGCCTGTTCGTGCAAACTGATCACGCTCTTTAATGACTCTAAGCGGCCCCCCCCACATCACGTCTATGTTGCCTTGAGCGAGTTCGGCGACGCCTGCGCCAGGCGAAGCAGAGTCCAAGAGGGTGATGGACACGCCTTGCTCGGCAAACAGTCCAAGCGCATGGGTGGCATAAAACGGCGCATAAAATACCGCGCGAAAATTTTCAGCAAGTTTAATATTCACAGCGCTCTCTCATAGGTAGGTTGGTAGGTAGGTACTTTAGATCGTTTCGATTATTGATGTCATTTCAAACGTTTAGGTTCAATCAGTTAGGTCGTTATTCTGAGTGAGGTGGCTCAACAGGTTAGAGCAGCTTATTCAGTTTGCTGATAAAACTTGGAGAACTTTGGCTCAACAAGCTCGGAGCTCGGGATCAGCGTCACGGATCGCTCACCCTGTCGCAATGTTGACGTAATCTTGGCATAGATATTGCTGCGCGATCTGTTGCATAATCCCGTATACCCTTCGATTTCACACAAAAGGCACCACATGTTGCGTTCAAAGTTCATCGTGCTCTCTCTGTTTGCAGCGTTGTCGCTGGCCACGACTCAATCGGGCAATGCTCAACAGGTCGCGGCCTCTTCTACCTATCCGGACAAGCCCGTACGTTTGATCATCACCGTCCCCCCAGGTGGCGCCTCAGACTTCGTCGCTCGCACACTTTCCGAACGCTTTGGCAAAGAGTTAGGCACAACTATCTTGGTCGAAAACAAAGCGGGGGCCAACGGCACCATTGCTAGCGCCTTAGTCGCGCGGGCAGCACCCGATGGCTACACGTTGCTGCAATCTGGCATCTCTACACACGGGATCGGTCCTTATTTTTACGAGAATCTAAGCTATGCCCCCTTTAAGGATCTGATTTCCATCGGCGCAATCGCTGAGTTTCCGATTATTTTGGCGGTCAATTCTCAACTTCCCGTGCAATCTGTCAAGGATTTAATCGCCTTGGCGAAGAGCAAACAACTCAGTTTCGCCTCAGCAGGCACGGGTAGCGCGCCCCACCTTTCAGGCGAGCTATTTAA
>CAIZGG010000093.1 GCA_903932425.1 uncultured beta proteobacterium
GTTTTCATACGCACGCGAAAGCCGTGAGTACGCTTACGGCGGGTAACGGAAGGCTGGTAGGTACGTTTCATGATGAATGGCCCAACAAAGAGCGAAAAAGGTTTAGGATAATACCAAAAAGCCCTCCATTTCATCAAAAAAACCGAACTTAGTCAAATGGTTAGGGCAAACCTAAGGGTAAATTGTGCTCGCGCCTGTGGATAACCTCGCCCTTGGCAGGGTAGAATCAGGGTTTACTTAGCGAGCCTCATGAACCAGTTTTGGCAGTCCTGCGTCTTGCATCTAGAGCAGGAGTTTCCTCCCCAGCAAATCAGCGCGTGGATACGTCCGCTGATACCGCTTGCCTTCGATGAAGCGCAGGCGTGCTTGCGCCTGTCCGCGCCTAATCGGTTCAAGCTCGACTGGGTGCGTAAAAATTTTGCGCATCAAATCGAAACCTATGCATCAACTTGGTACAAGAGGCCAGTGCAAGTTCTGTTTGAATTGCCGGCGCCTGAACACAACAATCGCGCGCAAAGCGCAAGTGCGACTCCACGGGCTCAAGCCATGGTCGGCCAAAACGAATCGGTGATGCACACGCTATTATCGGATCGAAGCGGCACTCACCAAGAGGCACAGACGTACTCCGTTGATCAAGCCGCAATCCCCGCCGCAACATCAGGCGGTGTCGCTGCGCCCGTCTCGGTGACAGCTCCGGCAGACGAGCGCTCACGTCTAAACGTAGAGCTCACGTTTGATAATTTTGTTACAGGCAAAGCAAATCAGCTTGCACGTGCGGCCGCATTGCAAGTTGCTGAAAACCCCGGTACTTCATATAACCCGTTGTTTTTATACGGCGGAGTCGGCCTGGGCAAGACACACCTGATCCACGCAATAGGCAACGCTTTATTAGCATCAGGCAAGGGCGCCCGCGTCAGGTATGTTCACGCCGACCAATATGTATCAGACGTTGTGAAGGCTTACCAACGTAAAGCGTTTGATGACTTTAAGCGGTATTACCACTCACTCGATCTTTTATTGATTGATGATATTCAGTTTTTTTCGGGTAAGAATCGTACACAAGAAGAATTCTTTTACGCGTTTGAAGCGATGGTCGCGCAGCGCAAGCAAATCATCATCACGAGTGATACGTATCCTAAAGAGTTATCAGGCATTGATACGCGATTGATTTCGCGCTTTGACTCGGGGCTCACGGTGGCGATCGAACCCCCAGAGCTCGAAATGCGAGTCGCTATTTTGCTGCGCAAGGCCGAGCAAGAGGGTGTGACCCTACCAGAGGATGTTGCGTTTTTTATTGCGAAGCATCTGCGCAGCAACGTACGAGAGCTTGAAGGTGCACTCAAGAAAGTGGTGGCTTACGCTCGGTTTCATGGACGTGACGTTGCCAATGTCGATATTTGTAAAGACGCCTTAAAAGATTTACTGTCGGCGTCAAGCGGACAGGTGACGGTCGAAAATATTCAAAAAACCGTTGCTGATTATTACAAAATGAAGGTCGCTGACATGTATTCAAAGCGGCGACCTGCCAACATTGCAATGCCCCGTCAGGTTGCGATGTATTTAGCCAAAGAACTGACGCAAAAAAGCTTGCCAGAAATTGGCGATCTTTTTGGTGGTCGCGATCACACCACGGTGTTACATGCGGTTAGAAAAATCACGGACCTTCGCGCAAAACAAGCAGACTTTAACCATACGCTGCATGTGCTTGAACAAACTTTAAAGGGATAATCCATGCAACTTGTCCAGACCCCCCGCGACGCTTTACTTAAACCGCTATCGACGGTTGCCGGCATTGTTGAACGGCGCCACACGCTGCCAATTCTTGCGAATATTTTGGTGCGCAAGCAAGCAGAGAGAGTCTCGTTTATTGCGACCGACCTTGAAGTGCAAATCACAACGCATGCTGATTTTGGTATCGGTGCAGAAAACGAATCTTTAACCGTCGCTGCCCGTAAACTGCTGGATATCTTACGCGCGCTACCCGACACGGGTGACGTCAAGCTATCAACAACTGGTGGCAAACTCGCTGTTCAAACAGGTAAAAGTCGCTTCTCGTTACAAACGCTTGCGGCCACAGAGTTTCCGACAATGACACAGCCCGAACGCTGGGATGTCTCGTTAACCTTGCCACGTAAAACGCTTAAGCATTTGTTTAACATGGCGCATTTCGCCATGGCACAACAAGACATCCGTTACTACTTAAATGGGATGCTGATGGTGTTTGAGCCTGGCTTGTTGCGTGCTGTGGCAACTGATGGCCATCGCCTTGCGCATAGTTCAACTGCGGTCGATGGTGTCTTAGCAAAACACGAAGTCATCGTGCCCCGCAAAACCGTACTTGAAATGCAACGGTTGCTTGATGATTCAGATGAGCCCGTTACGGTCGATGTGGCGCCAGGTCAAATTCGCTTTTCATTTGGGCACGTTGAGTTGGTTTCTAAGTTAGTCGAGGGTAAGTTTCCTGACTTTAATCGTGTCATCCCGTCTAACTACACGCGTCATTTTGATGTGTCGCGCGAGATCCTCCAGGGGTGCTTGCAGCGCGCCGCGATTCTGACAACGGATAAATTCCGAAGTGTGCGTTTGCAGTTAGCGCAGCATCTGTTAAAGATCTCTTCTACGAACGCTGAGCAAGAAGAGGCGCAAGAAGAAATCGATGTCGATTACGCACACGAGGCTTTAGACGTTGGTTTTAACGTCAGCTATTTGCTAGATTTCTTAGCCAACGTCAAAGCCGAAACGATTCGCTGGTCTGTCATGCCCGATGCGAACGCCTCAGCCCTTATTACTTTGCCTGATGACGAGTCTTTTAAGTACGTCGTCATGCCCATGCGGATTTAAAGAATGTCAGAAAACACTCAAGTACCTGGCCAGGCTCCTGAAGATATGGATGCATATGGCGCCGACTCGATCAAAATGCTCAAGGGCCTTGAGGCCGTGCGCAAGCGTCCTGGTATGTACATCGGCGACACGTCTGATGGCACTGGTTTGCACCACATGGTGTTCGAAGTTGTGGATAACGCAATCGACGAATCACTGGCTGGGCACTGCGACGACATCGTTGTTACGATCCATGGGGATAACTCGATTTCAGTCACAGATAATGGTCGTGGTATTCCGACCGACATCCATAAGGACGATGAGTTTGCGCGCAGCGCGGCCGAAATTGTTTTAACCGAGTTGCACGCTGGCGGTAAGTTTGACCAAAACTCGTACAAGGTATCGGGTGGCTTGCACGGTGTGGGCGTGTCGTGCGTTAACGCACTATCGTCGTGGCTGCGTTTGACGATTCGTCGTAACGGCCAAGTGCATCAAATGGAATTCCGCAAAGGCGAACGAGTGGCGCCTTTGACGGTGACCGGTCAAACTGAAATGCGCGGTACTGAAGTGCATTTTCTGGCCGACACCGATATTTTTAATAATGTTGAGTATCACTACGAAATTCTTTCAAAGCGATTGCGCGAACTTTCGTTTTTGAACAATGGCGTGAAGATTCGCCTCATTGATCAGCGCAATGGCAAAGAAGAAAACTTTGCATTCTCGGGTGGCGTAAAAGGCTTTGTCGAATACATCAATCGGGGCAAGACGGTCTTGCATCCCAATGTATTTTCGGTGAGCACAGAGTCGAATGCGGGCGGCACGATGGTGGGTGTCGAAGTTGCCATGCAATGGAATGATGGTTACAGCGAACAAGTACTCGCCTTTACCAACAACATTCCGCAACGTGATGGTGGCACACATATGACAGGGTTGCGCGCAGCGATGACGCGTATCCTGAATAAATATATCGGTGACAACGAAATGGCCAAGAAGGCCAAAGTTGAAACCACGGGCGATGATATGCGCGAAGGCTTGACCTGCGTATTGTCAGTTAAAGTGCCCGAGCCTAAATTCAGCAGTCAAACTAAAGACAAGCTTGTTTCAAGTGAAGTCCGCCCAGCGGTTGAAGATGCCGTTGCACGAACACTAGAAACCTGGTTGCTTGAAAACCCAATCGACGCAAAGGCCTTGTGCGCTAAGGTTGTTGAGGCTGCTCGCGCGCGTGAAGCCGCACGTAAAGCGCGTGAGATGACACGTCGCAAGAGTGTGCTTGAGGGCGCTGGTTTGCCTGGAAAACTCGCTGACTGCCAAGAGAAGGATCCGGCCTTGTGCGAGCTTTACATCGTTGAGGGAGACTCAGCAGGTGGCTCAGCTAAGCAAGGGCGTGATCGAAAATTTCAAGCAATCTTGCCGCTACGAGGCAAGGTGCTGAACGTTGAAAAGGCCCGGTTTGATAAGTTAATTGCCAGCGAGCAAATCACGACGTTGATTACGGCGCTTGGTACAAGTATTGGCCCAGATTTCAACGTTGAAAAGCTCCGCTATCACCGCATCATTATCATGACCGATGCTGACGTTGACGGCGCCCATATTCGCACACTCTTACTGACGTTGTTGTATCGCCAGATGCCGCAACTCGTTGAGCGAGGCTATATCTATATCGCGCAGCCGCCGCTATACAAGATTAAGGCAGGCAAAGACGAACGGTATCTGAAAGACGAGGTTGAAGAGTCTAGTTACATGTTGACGCTATCGCTTAAAGACGCTTCGCTAGTGCCGCAAGCCGGCGCCGAGGCGATCTCTGGCGCGGCGCTGACAGAGCTGGCAAAACAATATGTGATGGCCGATGGCGTGATTGCGCGCCTGAGTCGTTTCATGGATGAGTCGACGTTATCTGCGATCGTAGGCGGTGCAACCGTTGAGCTAGAGACCGATGAGTTAGCCAAGGCATCTGCCGTGCGTCTGCAAGCCGCACTTGAAGATCCCCTGTTACCGAACCAAGTCGAAGTTACACCTGAGTACCATCAAGGTTCAGAGCGTTACCGTTTAATTGTTCGTCGTAAACATCACGGTAATGTGCGTGTAACGGTGCTTGATCCAGACTTTACGGGCGGCGCAGATTACGGCGTGCTCGCACGCGCAGCGGCAACTTTTCAAGGGTTGATCGGCAAGGGCGCGATGGTTGCGCGCGGCGAAGGCGACAAGCGAAAAGAAATGATGGTTGCAGATTTTCGAGAGGCGATGCAATGGTTGCGCAGTGAAGCCGAGCGTAACGTCACCAAGCAGCGCTACAAGGGCTTGGGCGAGATGAACCCATCGCAACTTTGGGAGACCACGATGGATCCTAAAGTTAGACGCTTATTGCGGGTTCAGATTGAAGACGCGATTGGTGCCGATCAGATTTTCACAACGCTGATGGGTGATCATGTTGAGCCGCGTCGCGCTTTCATTGAAACGCATGCGTTGCAGGCAGCGAATTTGGATGTGTAACTGACAATTAGAGTATGAGTAAAAAAAGGGCTGCGTGATACAGCCCTTTTTGTTTCACGCGCGTATTATTCAAGAGGAAAATCATGTTCAAGCAGATCAAACACAAAGTGGTGCAGTTTTTTTGTGCCGTTGGATTGTTAAGTTTAAGTAGCCTAGCTCTCGCTGCGTATCCCGACAGACCACTGACGTTGATTGTGCCTTTTGCGGCGGGCGGGCCGACAGATGTTTTGGCGCGAGTAGTCGCAGAGAGTCTATCTAAAGCCTTGGGTCAGCCGGTTATTGTTGAAAACACCCCAGGTGCTGGCGGTACAGTAGGTGGCACGCGTGCTTCGCGCGCGCCTGGTGATGGCTATACCATGCTGATTGGTAATGGTGGCACGCTTGCGGTCAACGCAACGCTTTATAAGAATTTAAGTTATGACGTACTAAAGGATTTTATTCCTGTGGCCTCTATCGGCGATGCACCTCAGATCGTCTCCGCTCGCAAAGATTTTCCGGCAAGCGGGTTGGATGAGTTTGCTGCATACCTTAAGCAAAATGCGCCGCGCTTAAATTTTGGCGCAGCCGGTGTGGGCTCTGGGACATGGTTGGGAGGCCAGTTGATTAACGTCAAACTCGGGGTCAAGGTAAATGGTGTGAATTATCGTGGCGCGGGGCAGGCTGTCAACGATGTGATGGCAGGTCATATTGACTACATGGTTGAGAGCACCACAACTGCGGTGAAATACGTTAAGTCAGGAATGGTGAAGGGGGTGGTGGTTTTACGACCCAAACGAATCGCGGCGCTGCCCGATGTGCCCGCCGCCGGTGAGTCGGGATTTCCAGATTTGTTGTATGACATCTGGAATATGATTTTGGTGCCTAAAGGAACCCCCCCCGATGTGTTGAAAAAATTAAATCAATCGCTTTTATTAGCATTGCAAGCGCCTGAATTACGTGCACGGTTTGAGGCGGCTGGGATCGAAGATCCAACGCCTGTGCAAAAAACTCCGGAAGGTGCGCGTGCCTTATTAGAGAGTGAAGTGGCACGTTGGAGGCCAGTCATTATTGACCTCGGTGCGACACCAGAATAAAGCCGCTCGTTTCAATTTAAGCGTTCGGCTTTACGTATAACCAAGTGGCCTGATACAGGCCCAAGTTTTCGCGGCCAACCCTCTCTTGCAGAGCTTACAGATTATGACAACAACACTGTCTAGTTTTTTTTGCCCTTCAACCATTTATGTGGGGATCGGCGCCTCAGAAAAAATAACTGAGATTGTTGCGAAGCTCTCTTGTCAACGCCTGTTCGTGGCGCTTGATGGTGCGCTGTTGAAAAGTGAGTTCTACGCTCAAGTGCAAGCCTTACTCAAGGCGGCCGGTGTTCAGAGTGCAGTCTTTACTGAGATTGAACCTGATCCAAGTGCCCACACCGTTCAGAGGGCGTTTGATGCATGCCAAGCACACGGTGCGACGGCTGTGCTCGCAATTGGTGGGGGTAGCACAATTGACGTCGCGAAAGCGGTCGGGATTTTAGCCACCAATGGTGGGCGTATTCACGACTATGAGGGGATCGACAAATTTAGTATTGCACCGCTGCCGCTCATTGCAATCCCTACGACAGCAGGAACGGGGTCTGAAGTATCGGGTTCATGCGTCATCACCGACACTGAAAAAAAACTCAAGATGTCGATCCGGCATGCCGCGCTAAATCCCGCTATGTACGCGATACTGGATCCACTCGCACTGCGCACGGTGCCCGCGCACGTTGCAGCACACTCTGGCATCGACGCGTTTGTGCATGCGTTTGAATCTTATCTGTCGTTACAGACAAATTTAATTACTGATGCAATTAATTTGCAGGCGATAGAATTGTTGGCAACAAACATTCGCCCGTTTGTTGCGAACCGAGGCAATCTTGAGGCGGGGCTCAATATGCTGTGTGGCTCGGCGCTTGCAGGGATGACGTTTGGTCAAACCGGTTTGGGCAACGTGCACTGCATGGCGCGTTTTATTGGCGCACAGTTTCATTTGTCACATGGCTTATCTAATGCGTTGTGCTTGCCGCACGTTGCGCGTTTTAATCTGGTCGCGAATCCCCAAAAGTTTGCGCGAGTCGCGATTGCAATGGGACGCCCAGTTCAGCAAGCACCAACGCTGGACGCGGCCCAAGCTGCCGTTCAGGCGATTGAAGCGATGTGTTTAGATTTGGGGATCCCGCCACGCCTGCGGGATGTGGGTGTGTCCGAAGATACTTTTGACGATATGGCCCAGCTGTGTACCCAGGCAAATTACAACCGCTGGAACCCGCGCCATACGACAACTGCTGATTTTCGAGCGTTGTTTGAAAAAGCGTTTTAACCAAATCGGGCGACTCCCTTCCCGCTTTGGCTGTGGTATCACCAAGGTGAGCTAGCTTCCCACAAGACCGGATAATTTTTTTCTTTAGCTTTGCGTAACAAATCAAGCAAAGGAAAAGCCCGCTGGCGCAGGCCAACTTGTCGGGCGATGGGATCTTGTGGAGCATCTTCATCGTCATCCGAGGGCTCTGGCGCCAGAGCGATCGCTTGCTCAAGTCTGCCAATGGTTTGGGCCATATGTTCTGGCATGAAAACACCTCGGACAGCGAGCTCGGCGCCATCGAGTTTGCCCATGAGCTGCAGAAGAGGTTTGGCGTGCTGCGAGAGCATCAAAATATCTGCGCCAGCTTTACTGCTAAAAGTAACAAGCATCGTAGTTTTCCTTGTGGATCAAAGCATCGTGCGCTGAGGCGTTTGCGCGCTCGTTACTGCAAGCTTACCCCTTTGTGTCACAGGTACAAAACCGATGCGATTTAACTTACTTGGAGCATTGCTCTTTTTTATGCAAGTGGTATGGGCAACGGGCTCAATGTGCCAAGCAACTGATGTGGGAAACCCGTGCCAGCAAGGTGGTGTGGCGACCCTTGGCCCGTCTGATAATGGGCCTGACTATGGCGTCGGCAACCCAGTTGATCGACGTAATGGCAATAAATATCAGCGCGATACTGATTTGCCTAGTTTAGCGAGCGCCCCAGGTTTGGAGCTGGTCAGACATTACAACGCGATGGATCCCAGAGAGGGTGCGTTGGGACGTGGGTGGTCGTGGTCGTATGACACGCGACTATATTGGCTGGGCGCACAGCTGCAGGTGCTTCAGGCCGACGGTAGCAGATTGACGTTTCAATGTGATCCCACACAGCGATGTGTTGGACAGTCGCAGGACCACGGCGTCATCATGCGCGATGCTCAAGGCTGGCAGTGGCAATGGCCGTTTGGAAAGTGTCTGCGGTTTGATGAGCCAGGTCGTTTGATGGGTTGGTCGTTTGAGACGCCAGTTGTTAAGAGCAAGGTGTCGCGAAGTTGTAGCGAGGGCCTTGCGGTCAGTATCGTTCGTCATCAGGCTCCGTCGTTATGGCATGGAGAACTTGCTCAGGTCACGGATCAACGCACCAAGCAAGCGTTGCGTTTTGTTTATGCTACGCCGACTGAGAGTCGATCGCCACAGCTTGGTACACAGCGAGGAAATACGCGAGCGCAACGTGGCGCCTTGATAGCTGTCGAGTCTCCGCTTGGCGTCTTTCGATATGTTCATCAGGCCAATGCCTTGGTCGAGATGATTCGCCCAGATGGCATGCGGCGCCGCTATCACTACGAAGAAAATTTACAAGCTGGTCATGCGCACGCCTTGACCGGGATCTCGCTTGTGGATCAAACTGCAATGCATGTCTTGCGAACGCACACTTGGCAGTATGACCGGGCGGGGCGTGTGCAGAAATTTGTTCCGGATGTGCCAACCCTGCTAGCGACAGGTTTGCCTACGGCGTTGTCTGATGCAGCGCTTGGGCTTGCGCTAGAACAAGATGGGAGTAGCGTGATTCGGCAGCTCTCTTTTTACGGAAAAGGGTGGCCGGGTTTGCGCCTATGGTTCGATGCGACTGGACATTTAGTTCAATGGCACAGTCGTGGTGTTGCGGATGAACGCCTGCAATATCAGACCGCGCCTAATGTTGCGACACGAGCTTTTAGATACCTTAACGCAGCGCAGCGCGACAACACGCCCTTGCAATCGCACGTTAGCTTGCGGAAATTTGGCGAGCAGGATCTTTGGCGTTGGGAGTTTGACGCGTTTGCACGCGTGCGGAGCCTTCAGGCGCGATCAAAATTTGCCACGCCCATTGAGATACGGATCGCCTGGCGAGGGCAACACCCCACTGTCATTGCGCACCCCGAAGAGACGCAGCATTGGCGCTTTAATCGTACCGGTGATTTACGTGAGCGAGTGGTGTTTCGGCGCTCGGCTGAAATTGGTTTGCAAAAGGTGTTTCGTCCTGAGTGGAGTTATCGCGAGGCCTTTACGTATGACGCACAAGGTCGCCGTGTGACGCACTTGCTACCCGAGGGCGGTGTCTTGCACTATCACTGGTCGCACACAAGATTGCGCGCGGTTGAGTGGGAAGATGTGGCGGGCCGGCGGCACAAGGTTGTGAACATAGGCCCTCTGGGACTCAGGCATGGCAATGGGCTCTTGACCGTCAGGCAAATGACCGCGGCGCCTCAAAGCGGTCAGCGGGCGCAGCAGCTTGAGCAGCTTTTGGTGTATCAACCGTTTCTGCGCTGGCCGCTCTATCGACAACAATTGGCAACCGATCAGCACGCAAGGTTGGTGTATGAGGGTATGACGCTGAGCGGGGATACGCAGCACACCGTTTATGACCATGACCCCGAACATCGTTTACGCAGGCATCGCACTTGGTCATCAGCTACGAAACAGAGCTCGATGAGAGAGTACGCGTGGCTTTGGTCAGGTGCCGCACGTCAAGAGATCGCTCGCGACGCGACCGGGTTGCCCAGGCGGGTTGAGGGTTTTGTTCTTCGCTATAACGCGCAGCGTCGTTTGTCTGGTGCAAGCCAAGAGACGCGTCAGGGAAAAACGGTTCGCTACGGGCACAATGCCTTTGGTGAACAAATCTGGCGCCACGAGCAGCACGAGCGTACACAATTTTTGTTTGATCAGAAAAAGATGGTGGCGCAAGGATACGAGCGCGCGGGAGCTCTGCGCGTCAAGCGCAGGTTTATCTATTTGCAACAGGTCCCTGTCGGGGTGATTGAATATGGCGACACGTCGACCGCGGGGGAGCTCTATTTTTTCCATACGGATGCTGTGGGAATGCCGCAAATGCTTACAGACATACGGCAGGCGGTTCGTTGGCGTGCCACGTACAGTCCACTAGGTGAATTGCTTGAGCAGCAACACGACTTGGGAAAAGACTTTGTGCAGCCACTGCGCCTGCCAGGGCAAGTAGCCGACCCACTGACAGGCTTACACGATAATTATCAAAGAACCTACGATCCGCACTGGGGGCATTACCTTGAACCTGATCCACTTGGCCCAGTTCCGGGGAACAGTCAGTATGGCTATGCCGGGCAGCAACCGCGACGCTTCGTCGACCCACTGGGGCTTTTGTTGTTTGCATTTGATGGCACCGGCAATAGCCCCACGTCGCAAACCAATGTCTGGCTATTTGCCAAACAATATCAGGGCGGGGCAGTCAAATATATCGAAGGACCGGCGGGTGATCTTCAAACAGGTAGCGCCAGGCATGCGTCGGATGCTGCGTTGGCGTGGTCTGGGAATCATCGCGTCGATCAGCAGTGGGAGCGCTGGCTGAATGCGATCGCCTTGCAACGCGAGGGTGCCCCAGCGTTGGCGCTAGATTTAGTGGGGTTTTCGCGAGGGGCAGCACTGGCCCGTCACTTTGGCAATCGGGTTGCTCAGCATACGCGGGACGGTCGCTTCTGGTTACAACACCCGCAGTACGGAACCCTGTCGAGTTGTGTGGACCTGCGCTTCATGGGTTTATTTGATACGGTGGCGCAGTTCAATGTGCTCGGTGCCGGTAACGCTGCTTTTGATTTGTCGATTGCCCCGGCCTGGAAGTGGGTAGCGCATGCTGTGGCCTTACATGAGCATAGGTGGTTATTTCCGTTAACGTCGGCCAGGGGGACACAGGTGGGCGGAAATGTTGTTGAGCGCGCCTTTGTTGGAGCGCATGCGGACATTGGCGGCGGTTACTTAACGCGACAGGCTTCGCCTGGGTCGACGCCGGGGGATTTGTCTCAGGTGGCCCTGGCCTGGATGCATTGGCAAGCTAAGGCTGCCGGCGTGCCGCTCGGTGAGGGGCCTTCGGTCGGTTCGGTCACTCAGCCAATTGTCCATGATGAGCGAGCCGCGTTTACCCGAACCATGCAGCGCGGAGATCGCCGAGTCAATCAGCCAGATGGCAGCCTATGGCTGAATTATCAAGATCATGTTCCATCAATGGGTGCAGAGGTACGCCAGCAAGTAGAGTCGTTGCTTGCCCGTCAGTCACCGCAATTACCGCGGGCACCCGATGCGGTCGGATGGGTAGACATGCCGCGCTACACACAATGGTTGCGCGATGCGGTTGGTTGGCACTGGGATTAAGCCTATTTCAGGCTATGATTTGAGACTTCAACTTGTCGTGTTTTTAAGCCCATGCTGCCCGAGCAACACCAGACCATTATTTCTTGTTTGCAGGCCGCCGTGGCAAGCATTTTGCCTGAGGCGACGCCCACTATTTTGCTAGAGCGCCCAAAGGTGGCCGCTCATGGCGATATCGCCACCAATGTGGCGATGCAATTGGCCAAGCCTGCTAAGCGCAATCCTCGCGAGCTTGCGCAGGCGATTGTTGACGCCTTGATGGCTAACCCGCTCGCGACACAACTTGTTGCGGGCGCTGAGCTAGCCGGCCCGGGTTTTATTAATTTGCGATTAACCCATGCCGCACGCATCGCTGTTCTTGCTGCCATCTCTGAACAAGGCTCAACGTTTGGCCGTGCTCAGCGAAGTGAGCAAAAGGTTTTGGTTGAATTCGTTTCTGCAAATCCGACGGGGCCCTTACACGTGGGCCACGCGAGGCAGGCCGCGCTCGGTGATGCGTTGTGTCGTTTGTTTGACGCTAGTGGCTTTGAAGTCAGCCGCGAGTTCTATTACAACGATGCAGGTAATCAGATTCATAATCTTGCGCTGAGTGTGCAGGCGCGTGCTCGGGGTTTAAGTCCAAGTGATGAGTCTTACCCTGCTGAGGGGTATAAGGGCGATTACATCGTCGACATTGCAAATGATTTTGTGGCGCAAGCCACTGTCAGTGCGAGTGATGGTGAACCTGTGCGGGCAAGCGGCGATCTTGCTGATTTAGATAACATCCGCAGCTTTGCAGTAGCGTACCTCAGGCGCGAGCAAGATTTTGATTTGCAGGCGTTTGGTTTGGCCTTTGATCATTATTACCTTGAAAGCTCACTGTATACCTCGGGTCGTGTTGAGCAGACGGTTCAGCAGCTTGTTGCCTCAGGTCATACTTACGAAAGCGAGGGTGCGTTGTGGTTGCGCACGACCGAATTGGGCACGGGCGACGATAAAGATCGCGTGATGCGTAAGTCAGAGGGTGGCTATACATATTTTGTGCCAGACATTGCGTACCACGTGACGAAGTGGCAACGTGGCTATACCCGCGCCATCAATATCCAAGGCAGTGATCATCACGGAACCGTTGCCCGCGTGCGCGCTGGGCTGCAGGCACTTGCGTTAGGGATCCCCGCTGATTACCCCGCCTATATCTTGCATAAGATGGTGAAGGTGATGCGTGGGGGTGCAGAGGTCAAAATATCTAAACGCGCTGGTAGCTATGTGACGCTGCAGGATTTGATTGAATGGGTTGGACGTGATGCGGTACGTTTCTTTTTGATTCAGCGCCGCGCCGATACAGAGTTTGTCTTTGACGTTGATTTAGCGCGCTCAAAAAGTGAAGAGAACCCGGTGTATTACATTCAATACGCCCACGCGCGGATTTGTTCAATGTTGCAGCAGGCGGGCTTGAGCGCCCAAGAGTTGAGCGCAGCCGATAGTAGCCGTTTGATCGCCCCAACCGAGGTCGCGCTCATGCAGCGTTTGGCAGAGTTTCCGGCACTTATTTCACAAGCAGCCTTTGATCTGTCACCGCACCTCGTGGCATTTTGGCTGCGTGACTGTGCGGCAGATTTTCATGGTTGGTATAACGCCGAGCGAGTGTTGGTTGACGATATTGCGTTAAAGCAGGCTCGGTTAAGGTTGGCCGATGCAACGCGTCAAGTGATTGCAAATGGTCTGGACTTGTTGGGCGTTTCTGCCCCTGAACGGATGTAAGATCACTTCATGGCTAAAGCAAAATCTTCTGGTGGTGGCAGCACGCTCTATGGGGTGTTGGCTGGCCTGTTGATTGGGTTAATTGTCGCGGCAGCTGTTGCCTTTTACGTGATTAAGTCGCCGATGCCGTTTGTGGACAAGGCGAGTCGTTCGCCTGAGGCCTCGGGCACGGTTGACCCCCGTAACGCTCCTGATCCGAATGCCGGTTTAGGTGGGCGTGGCACGGGGCCGGTGACTGAGCCTAGCTCGCCTGAGCAGCCAACCGGCGAAGTCGCAGACGCTTCTTCTAGTCGACCCTCGGCAGCACCGGATGCGCTTGGTGCGTTGATCGCGACCTTAACGCCATCGCCCTCTACTCAGTCAAGTCAGACGCGTCCGGCGGCGCGTAATGAGCCTGCGCCAGTAGCACCTGCAACTACGACAGCACCACCGTCGACATCAAGTGGCTCATCTGCTGCGGCGGGCGGGCCGTACTTTTTGCAAGTTGGATCGTTCAGAGTACTTGAAGATGCCGAGGCGTTACGCGCAAAAATTTTATTGATGGGTATGTCAGTTGAAATACAGCGGGCAGAGGTCAACGGTTTACAGGTGAACCGCGTGAGGGTTGGCCCCTTTGCCCGGATCGACGATATGAATCAGACACGTACGCGACTCGGGCAAGAAAAAATCCCCACAGCCGTCGTGCGGCAGTAACTTTTTTTCACGAGTTTTACTTTTCAGGATGAGCAATAAATGAAGATAGCTTTGTTGGTTCGAACACTTGGTGTATTGATGGCGACAACGGCGTTGTTTTTTTCGTCGCCAGGTTTGACCCAAGGCACGCCCGCCGCGGCAAAGGCGAAGTATCTTGAGGTCAATCCGCCTCAACCAACAGAGCCGGGCAAAACAGAAGTGCTCGAGTTTTTTTCATATGCGTGTTCTCATTGTGCAGTGCTTGAACCCTTGTTAGAGAAGTGGCTAAAAATAGTACCCTCTGATGTAGTGGTGAAGTTTGTACCTGTGGCGTTCAACGCCAGCATGAAACCTTTACAGCAACTGTTTTATTCGCTTGAGGCAATTGATCGCTTAGACTTACATGGCAAAGTTTTTAACGCGATTCATGAAGAGAAAAAGCGGCTGTTTACTAAGCCTGATATCGTGGCGTGGGTTGCGGCGCAAGGGGTTGATCGCGCAAAGTTTGAAAGCGTATATGACTCGTTTGGTGTCGTGTCAAAAAGCGGTCGTGCGGATCAGTTGGTCAGTGCGTATAAAGTTCAAGGCACACCATCTATGGCTGTTGGTGGCCGCTTTTTAACTTCGCCTTCAGAGGCGGGTGGTTATCAAGAAACGATTGATGTGTCAGATAGTTTAATCAGGCAGCTTCGTGCAAAATAAATAAGTCTTTACGAAGTCTCATTGAAAAATGCAGCGCCACGGCGCTGCATTTTTTTTAAAGTAGCAATGGCGTCTTAAGACACCGAGCCTGCAGGGCGACGAGCCAGTGCGTTACGCGCCTTGAATCACATAAAAGGTGATGACATGAGCAAACTGGTCGCGGTAGGTTTTTGCTTCTTGCGATAGTGGCGAGTCGTACCACGCTAACGCTTTTTCGTAGCTTTCGAATTCGATCAAGATGCGGCGACGCTCATCTGAGGGGCCGGTCTTAATCGAAGCTGCGCCACCGCGCACCAGAAACTTGCCGCCAAACTCAGCGACAGCAGCGGTTGAGCGTGCTTGATATTGATTTTTGAAGTTTTCTGGATCGCGCACGACCAGTTCAACGAATACGTAGCCTTTAGGTGAAGTCATAAAAATCCTTTTTTTAGTTGCGTTGAATTTTGCTAAAAGCCTGAGTAAGGTCCTCGATCAAATCAAGAGGTGATTCAAGGCCAATGTGCAGCCGAATCAGAGCATGGTCGTTGCCCTTCCAGTAGGCATGGTTTGCGAGTACGGCTGGATTGACCCATTGCACAAGACTTTCAAAACCGCCCCAAGAAAAACCAATCCCGAACAGGGTCAACGCATCAACAAAAGGTTTGGCGGCGAGTGCTGGGCAGTTCAACTCGATGGATAACATTCCATTTGCGCCGGTGCAGTCGCGCTGCCATAACGCATGACCCGGATCTTTGTGCCAGGCGGGGTCAAAGATGCGCACGACTTCGGGACGAGAATCTAAAAACTCACTGACTTCGCGAGTGTTGCGTGCATGTTGCGCCATGCGCACAGCCATCGTTTTGACGCCACGCAAGGATAGCCAAGCGTCGTCAGCGCTCAGTGAATTGCCCAAGGCGTATTGGGTGGCGTGAATGCGGGCTGCAATTTTTTCGTCTTTGACAATAATGGCTCCCAGCATGACGTCTGAGTGCCCAGCAATATATTTGGTACCGGCCACAATCGAGACATCAGCACCGAGCGTTAGCGGTTTGTAAATATAGCCCGAGCCCCAAGTGTTATCGGTTGCCAAAATTAAGCCATGTTGCTGCGCGATGTCTGAAAGCGCGGGCATATCGAGCATCTCAAAGAGCAGCGAACCAGGCGATTCAACATAAATCATTTTTGTGTTGGGCTGCACGAGCTCTGCAATCTGATCCTGGCTTGAAAAATAAGTAACCGAAATGCCCAGACGGCTTAGCAAGGTTTGATCGACGGTGCGCACGGGGCCATAGACGCAGTCAGATACCAGCATATGATCGCCTGTACTGAGCAGAGCCAAAAACGCGATGCTGATAGCTGACAGGCCAGAGGGCGCGAGTACGCAATAGCTGCCCCCTTCGAGTTGCATGAAGACTTCTTCAAGGGCGCGATGAGTGTCGAGCCCGGCGATGCCATAGGTGACCACTCGTTCGCCTGCCGCGCGCTTGGTCAGGGCCCGGTCAAGCACGTCGAGATTTTTAAAGCGTACGGTACTGGTACGAATCGCGGGGATGCTGACAGGGGCTGTGCCAGTTTCAGAATCGAATTCGGCTGCGCCAATGTGCAACAGACGGGTATCCAGATGATGAGTAGTCAAGATAAATCCTTAATCAAGTTCAAGCGAGCGGCTTACTTTTTTTGAGTAAACCGTATGATGCCATCGGCGCAGAGCTCGCGGGTAAGTTTTTCTTCAAAGTACAAGGCATGTAAGTGCGCGGCCGCTTCGCCCATCGCAAACGTGGTCTGGTGTAAATCGAGTTTTCGCTTGAACATGAGCGGCAAGATATCGGTTGTAGATTGCGGTACAACGCAGGCCGCATAAACCTCTGCCAAGCGGTCGGCGTGATGCGAGTGTTGTTGCGCAATGCGTTCGTGTAAACCAGTGAACGGGCGCCCGTGCGAGGGCAACACTAAGGTGTCGGCGGGGAGGTGCCCGTAGGCGTGCAACGAAGTTAAATAAAGAGGCAGCGGGTTGCCCATGGGTTCGTAATCAAAGACGCTGATATTGGTTGAGATGCGCGGCAAGACCATGTCACCTGAAATCAAAACTTTTTTATCAGCGCAATAAAGTGACATGTGTTCTGGCGCGTGTCCGTAGCCGGCGATGGCGCTCCAGAGGTGTCCGTTGATGCGAAACGTGGAACCGTGCATGATGCGCACGAAAGCAGGGGGCACCCGAGGCACGAGCCCTGGATAGTGTGAGGCGCGCTCGCGAATTTGCCGAAGCGACTCTGGATCAACCATGCCATGGCGCATGAGATGCCGCGCGGTACTTTCGCCGCCGGTTGCCCCGCCGTCCTTGCGATTGATCCAGGCTTGGGCGGTCATGTAATCGGTCATGCTAATGTGCATGGGGATGTCCCAGCGCTCGCATAGCCAATAGGCTAGACCGATGTGGTCAGGGTGCATGTGCGTGACGATGAGCCGCAGAACAGGCAGACCGTCAAGCTGAGTGCGAAAAATCTCGTCCCAGTGTGCTTTAACTTGGTCGTTACTCACACCGCAATCTACGATGGTCCAGCCTTCTTTGCCATCAATACAGTCGCGCAAGAGCCACAGATTGATATGATCAAGCACAAAAGGAAGCGGCATTCTGATCCAGCGTACGCCAGGCGCTACTTCGAGGCTGAGGCCCGCGCCAGGCAAGGTGTCACCTAAGGGGTACTTCAGTTGATGCTCTAGGGGGTTCATTGCTACTTTGTCTCCGAGCTTGACGGCGTGATCAGACCATCATAATTTACGTTTACGTTAACTGCGAATACTGAGCCATGACGAGCCCCACTTGGACGATTTCAGAACTCTCTAAAGAGTTCGACTTGACCCCGCGCACGCTTCGATTTTATGAAGATCATGGCATTGTGAACCCGACCCGCGATGGTCGTCAGCGCGTGTATGTGTCTCGGGATCGTACTCGTTTAAAGCTTGCCTTGCGTGGCAAGCGCCTGGGCCTGCAATTGTCTGAGATCTGCCAGTTGATTGATATGTACGAGGGCCCACGTGACACCGTGCCCCAGTTGGTGCATTACCTGTCGGTGTTGACGGCACAACGTCAGACGCTTGAACAACAGCGTCAGGATCTTGAAGACACGCTGAGCGAAATTTTTGCACAACAGGCGGTTTGCGAAGCGCTTTTAGCAGAAAAAACCAAGGGTTAACCCTAGATAATTCATGTGACATGACGTTTACGTAAACGTAAACTGAGTACTACAGACAGGAGACGACAGTGCACTTACCCGGCTTGAATTTTGAACTAGGCGAAGATATCGACATGTTGCGCGAAGCGGTGCGAGATTTTGCACAGCATGAGATCGCACCTTTGGCCGCGCAAACCGATCGCGACGATCAGTTTCCGATGCACCTGTGGCAAAAAATGGGTGAGCTTGGGCTGATGGGAATGACGGTCAGCGAAGAGTACGGTGGAACCAATATGGGCTATCTGGCCCACATGATCGTGATGGAAGAAATCTCGCGCGCCAGTGCGTCGATTGGCTTGTCATACGGTGCCCACTCAAACCTGTGCGTGAATCAGATTCATCGCAATGGCAGCGTCGCGCAAAAGAAAAAATATTTACCGCAACTGTTAACCGGAGAGCATATCGGCGCGCTTGCGATGAGCGAGCCCGGGGCGGGCTCTGATGTGGTGAGCATGAAACTGCGCGCCACGCCCAAGGGTTCGGATTATGTGTTGAACGGTACCAAGATGTGGATCACCAACGGACCCGATGCGGATACGCTGGTGGTGTACGCCAAGACAGACCCCGAGGCGAACGCCCGAGGCGTCACGGCATTCTTAGTTGAAAAAGGAATGCCCGGCTTTAGCATCGCGCAACAGCTCGATAAGCTCGGTATGCGCGGCAGCCACACAGGTGAATTGTTATTCGAAAACTGTTTGATCCCTGGCGATCACGTGTTGGGTGAGGTGAACGGTGGCGTGCGTGTATTGATGAGCGGCCTAGACTACGAGCGCGCTGTGTTGGCAGCGGGGCCCTTAGGCATCATGCAAGCCGTGATGGATCAAGTGATCCCCTACATCCATGATCGCAAACAGTTTGGTCAGTCGATTGGCGAGTTTCAATTAATTCAAGGCAAAGTCGCGGATATGTACACGACCTTGCAGGCGTGCCGTGCGTATTGTTATAGCGTTGGCAAAAATCTAGACAAGCTTGGCACCCAACACGTCCGTCAAATCCGTAAAGACTGCGCGGCGGTGATTTTGTATTGCGCTGAGAAAGCAACGTGGATGGCGGGTGAAGGCATCCAGATCTTTGGCGGCAATGGTTATATCAATGATTATCCATTAGGCCGTTACTGGCGTGACGCTAAGCTTTACGAAATTGGTGCAGGTACCAGCGAGATTCGCCGCATGCTGATTGGTCGCGAGCTCTTTAACGAAACAATGTAAAGAACCAGATAACAGGTCAAAGGTCGAGAGACGACATGCCAAAAATTGAATCCCTGATTAATACGCGCTCGCCAGAATTTGCGCAAAACGCACTGGCGATGCAGGCCCAGATCGATGATCTGCAAAAGCAACTAGAGCAAACTGCTTTGGGTGGAACCGAGCAGGCACGTCAGAAGCATGTGAGTCGCGGCAAGTTATTGCCCCGCGATCGTGTTGAGCAGTTGCTTGACCCAGGTACGCCATTTTTAGAACTCTCGCCGTTGGCGGCGCACGGCCTGTACAACGGCGAGTCTCCGGGTGCGGGTCTTATCACAGGCATCGGGCGAATCTCGGGCGTTGAGTGCGTGATCGTCTGCAACGACGCAACAGTAAAAGGTGGTACCTACTATCCTTTAACAGTTAAAAAACATTTGCGTGCTCAAGAGATCGCGCAACAAAATAATTTACCTTGTGTGTATCTAGTAGATTCAGGTGGGGCAAATTTACCGCGTCAAGAAGACGTGTTTCCAGACCGTGATCACTTTGGCCGAATCTTTTTTAATCAAGCTAATATGTCCGCACAAGGTATCGCGCAGATCGCCGTTGTCATGGGCTCGTGCACCGCTGGCGGCGCCTACGTGCCTGCAATGAGTGATGAGTCGATCATTGTGCGTAATCAAGGCACCATCTTTTTAGGCGGCCCGCCGCTCGTGAAAGCCGCAACCGGCGAAATCGTTTCCACCGAGGATCTTGGTGGCGGTGATGTACACACACGTTTGTCTGGTGTCGCCGATCATCTGGCTGCGAACGATCACCATGCGTTGGCATTAGCGCGCGATGCGGTGGGTCGCTTAAACCGTACAAAACCGGCGCAACTAGCGCTTCGAAAAAGCGTACCACCTGCTTACGACGTGCGCGAAGTCAATGGGATTGTGCCTGCCGATACGCGCAAACCGTACGACGTGCGTGAGATCATCGCCCGGATTGTGGATGGCTCTGAGTTTGACGAATTTAAAGCGCGGTTTGGCACGACCTTGGTGACGGGCTTTGCACACATCGAGGGTATGCCAGTAGGCATTGTTGCGAACAACGGCATTTTATTTTCAGAGTCGGCACAAAAGGGTGCGCACTTCATTGAACTCTGCGCGCAACGCAAAATCCCATTAGTCTTCTTGCAGAACATCACTGGGTTTATGGTGGGTCGCAAGTACGAGAACGAGGGCATTGCCCGGCATGGTGCAAAGATGGTGACGGCAGTGTCAACCGCAGCAGTGCCAAAGTTCACTGTCATCATTGGTGGTTCGTTTGGGGCCGGTAACTATGGCATGTGTGGTAGGGCGTTTTCACCACGCCTGCTCGTGATGTGGCCCAACGCTCGCATCTCAGTAATGGGTGGTGAGCAGGCGGCCAGTGTGATGGCAACACTTAAGCGCGAAGCCGTTGAAGCCAAAGGCGCACAGTGGTCGGCAGTTGAAGAAAACGAATTTAAAGCGCCGATCCGTGAGCAATACGAGCGCGAAGGGCATCCATACTATGCCACGGCGCGCCTGTGGGATGACGGCGTGATTCAGCCCTCAGATACGCGTCGTGTGTTGGCGCTTGGCTTGTCTGCTGCGTTAAACGCACCGATTGCTGACACGCGCTTTGGCGTGTTTCGCATGTAAGAGTTGGACCAAGGAGCTATTGTGTTTACAACGTTATTGATTGCCAACCGCGGTGAAATTGCGTGCCGTGTTGCTGCAACGGCGCGACGCCTCGGGATCCGAACGATCGCTGTGTATTCAGATGCCGA
>CAIZGG010000094.1 GCA_903932425.1 uncultured beta proteobacterium
GAAAAAAATCGCCGCTGGGTTATTCTTATTTATTTGCATGGCAATGGCGCGGGCACAACCCTCTGCCATTCACTTGCTTGTAGGGTTTCCGGCAGGCGGTGGCACCGATGCCATTGCCCGACTCATCGGCGAGCATCTTAGTCAGACCTTGGGCACCAGTGTCATTGTAGAAAACAAGGCGGGTGCCGGTGGGCAAATCGCTGCTCAAGCGCTGAAAGCTGCGCCACGCGATGGCTCAGTGCTATTTTTGTCGCACGATCACACGATCTCAATCTTACCTCTGGTGGTGAAGAACCCTGGTTTTAATCCTACCGAAGATTTCATTGCGATAGCAGGTATTGCGACCTTTGCGAATGGCCTGGCGCTTGCGGGTGCGACACCCGCGCATTCTTATGCCGACTATATTGACTGGGTCAAAAAACAAGATAAAACGAAGCTAGCTGTGGGCATCCCTGCCCCGGCTTCGGTGCCTGAGTTTTTAGTCAAAGTCTTGGGCACACAAGCCAAGCTTGATCTGCAACCGATACCCTACAGAGGCAGCGCACCCATGCTCGCCGACCTATTGGGCAATCAAATCCCCGCAGGCATTGGCTCGGTACCCGATTTTATTGAATATATTAAAGCTGGAAAAGTGCGCATGCTGGCGGTTTTAGGCCGTGAACGTCAAGCTCTGTTGCCTGAAGTCCCGACCTTTGCCGAGCTCGGTTTAAAGGGCTTTGACGACTTACCCTATTACGGGATTTTTGCGCCACGTGAGACGCCCAAAGCCGTCATTGCGCGTCAGGCAACGGCCATCTCAACGGTCTTAGCCTTACCGCAGGTACGACAACGACTTGAAGGCTTAGGCTTGACAGTTGAG
Source organism: uncultured beta proteobacterium (assembly GCA_903932425.1). Taxonomy (GTDB): domain Bacteria; phylum Pseudomonadota; class Gammaproteobacteria; order Burkholderiales; family Burkholderiaceae_B; genus Zwartia. The sequence goes on from CAIZGG010000094.1 coordinate 860, forward strand.
TTCATGAGTTCAGAACAGCTGACCCAGCGCGAACGCGCCTACTCGCAAAGTTGGGCCCGCATTATCCGAGACAGTGGTTTTCAAGCGCAGTAAGCTAGTGCTGCTCGTCGTCTGCCTTCAGCAGCCTTCGAGCATCCAACACTACTAGGCCCACTCACTTGGAACAAGGAGTCGATTGAGGCTCAGCCCAACACGACTCGTTTTTTAAGAGGCAGTAGTTGAGGCAGTAGTTGCCTTCGCCCACCATTTTGGTTTTAATTTAGCGGGGATACCGATAACAGGCTTCACCACAGGTTTTTTTACTGCTGGGCGCAGACTAATGATTCCATAAAACAGAACAATCGGCGTCAACAGCACTGAAAATAGTAGAACGCCCCAGAAGCCCATGCGGCACTCTCTGCCATAGAAAGCAACGACGACGGCTAGACTTAAATAAATACCAATCAGTACGATCAAAATAGTCCCCCCAAAAAGACGCCTAAGGCCTAACAAGAATCAAGTCTAAACTATTTCTGCGCTCCCGTGGCAGGAGTTGCGGTGGTCGCAGTTGTTGCGGGAGCGGTCGTAGTGGTGGTTGCAGAAGCCGCCGGGGCTGCGCTCGCCTTTGTCGTTGGGTTGGACGTGGTCGTCGGTGAGGCAGCGGCCGAGGCAGTGTCACCCCCCAACAATAACGGCAGACCACTCGGTGCAGAGCCAAAAACAATCACCTTTGAGTTACTAGACTCGGCCAATTGTAATGTGGCCTCTATGCCGCGCAACTTTAGATAGTTTTCGCTCAGACCAGCATTCACGATGTCCTGATACTGCTTCACGCCATTAGCCTCTGCTACCTTTCGCTCAGCTTCAAGCTTGGCCGACTGCACCTTAAAAGCATAGCCTTCAACTTTTTGTCCTTCGGCGATTTTACTGCGAATCGCAGCTTGAATTTCTTCTGGAAACTCGATCGACTCAAGCTGGGCACTTGAAATACGAATTAACCTGACCATATCGATGCCGGGTGGGCCAAGTTTTTCAAGAATGACTTGATCAGCGGTGATCGCAATACCATTCACGACTTCCTCTAGCTGCTTGGTAAAGGCGTCTTGCGACGACACATCGGCAAAGAGCACCCGTGTTTTACCAGTCACTTCCGGCAGAATAATTTTGTCAACATACTCAGGGCCCACGTATTTGTGAAGCAGTGGCAAAGTGTATTTAGAAATCTGGTACTGAAATGAAACAGAAATTTTTGATTTTAATTGGTCTTTCGTTAACACTTCCATCGAGATTTTTGTCGATTGCACCCTAGCATCGTATTGCGTAACAGTGTTCACAGGAAAAATAAAATGCACCCCTTCTTCGAACACTGTTGACAGATCGATACCACCAAACAAAGGGGCGTACAGCACCCCAAGGTGACCCGCCGGAATGACGATCACCAC
>CAIZGG010000095.1 GCA_903932425.1 uncultured beta proteobacterium
AACTTCAAAGCCCTTTTCGAGAAAGCTTGAAACCACAACTTGTGATGACGCAACACGTTCGAGTGGCGCATTTTTCAGGTGTCGTGTCAGAAATAAATCATAGGCACTGCCCTTGCCAACCACCACTCGGTTGGTCGCGACGTCGACTTGGTCGTTGCGTTGAATACTTGAGTCGGCACGTACCAGGTAATACCCTTCGATCTGCACGTAGGCGGCCGTAAAAGCGATGTCTCGACCGCGCTCGGGGTCGATGGCAAAAAAGCCGATGTCGGCACGACCCGCTTCAATGGTTGCAACCGATTTGCCGGCAGTTTCGTTGACGATCAGTTCAACCGGCACACCAAGTTTTTTACCGAGCTCATGGGCTAGGTCGATTGATATCCCGAAGGGTTTGCCTTGCGCATCACGGTTGGCTAACACGGGGTTGCCCATATTAAGCGAAGCGCGTAACACCCCAGTCGGGGCAAAGGCTTTGATAAGTTCGGCGTGCATAGCTGAAAAATCCTTAGGTTGGGGTTGTGCTTGGGCGCTGCAAGTACTGCCCGGGCCGCATAGCAAAAGCGCACTCAGCGCGAGACTAGAAAATATTGTTTTCATTCATCATCCTGTTGCCTGCAAAACGTGCGCAAATGACTGCCCAAACTATAATAGGTCTTAATCGATCGTAGGTTCGACCCCTCTCTCAAAGTTTAAACAAAAAACATGCTGCCTCTCTTTTTAAAACTTTCGGTCGTACCTCGTGTGCTCGTTGTGGCGCTGTCAGTGGGGGTCGTCTGCAGCAGCAGCCTCGCACAAACCAAACCGCCCGGAGCCTTCGCGACCGTCAACGGCGTGCCTGTCCCCCAGTCCCTGGTCGACACAAATGTGAAAGTCAACGTGGCGCAAGGCCAAAAAGATTCGCCTGAGTTACGCCAGGTGATCCAAGACGAGTTGGTCAATCGCGAAATTCTTGCACAAGAGTCGACCCGTTTAGGGCTTGATAAAACCACCGAGGCGCAAGCCCAGTGGGCGCAAGTGCGCCAGACCTTTCTGGTTGAGCTGTTGCTCAACGATTACATCGCGCGCAATCCTATCCCTGAGGCCACGCTCAAGGCAGAGTACGACAGACAGATGGCACTGATGAAAGACCAGCAACAATATCGCCTGAGTCTGATCGTGACTTCAACGGAAGATGAAGCCAAGACGGTATTAGCGCGGCTGCGTAAAGGAGAAGTGTTTGCAAAGCTTGCCATCGAAAAGTCTCTGGATCCAAGCAAGAAAGATGGCGGGAATGTTGGGTGGGTGGTACCGGCTCAGATTTTGCCCGCTATTTCAAATGTGATGGTGAATTTAGCAAAAGGTGCTTTGTCAGCCGCACCGATTCAAACCCCAGCCGGCTGGAATATCATCAAACTTGAAGAGACTCGCCCCTTTAAGGCGCCCACGTTTGACGAGGCCAAAAACGATATTCGCCAGATGCTGGTGCAAAAGCAGCGTTTTGAGTACGTTAAAAAACTGCGCGAAAATGCCAAGGTTGTGCAGTAAAAGCGGCAGATTCGTAAGGTGTATGTTTGGTGCTGCCGACTGGAGTCGAACCAGTGACCCACGCCTTAGAAGGGCGTTGCTCTATCCAACTGAGCTACGGCAACGTGCGCCAAGAGTTTAACCGAAGCCGCGGATGAGCTACGGCAAAATGCGCAGGGTTTGTAACGTAATGCGTAGAAATTCTCATTGTTCAGGGCAATGGCTCTGACGCCTCGAAACATATTTTAGATAAAGAGCCATGTCGCAACTGTTTGTGGTTCATCCCGAGAACCCTCAGCCACGCCTGCTCAAGCAAGCGGCGCAGCTGCTGCAAGAGGGTGGTTTGGTGGCAGTGCCCACTGACTCGAGTTATGCGGTGGTGGCACGGCTCGATGACAAGGGCGCGGCCGACGCGTTGCGCAAGCTGCGTGGGCTTGACGACCGCCATCACCTCACTATTTTGTGTCGCGATCTGGCCGAAATCAGTCATTTTGCACGCGTCGATAATGCTCAATATCGGCTGCTTAAACTGGCGACCCCCGGCCCCTGGACCTTTATCCTTGAGGCGACACGCGAGGTGCCGCGTCGTGTGTCGCACCGGTCACGCAAAACAATCGGGATCCGTGTGCCAGCGCATCCCGTCACGCTTGCCCTACTCGAGCATGCAGAATCGCCGCTCTTGTCGACCACCCTAATCCCTGAGGGCGAAGAACTCGCCTTAGCGGACCCCACCGAGATTCGCGAGCGCTATCAGCACGCTTTGGCCGCTGTCATTGATGCCGGTGCCTGTGCGCTTGAGGCCACCACGGTCATTGACCTGACAGCCTCGCCACCAGAAGTCGTGCGGCGGGGGCGTGGTGATCCAAGTTTTTTATTAGGGCTCGATTGAAGGGCGGCCATAAGGCTCTACAATTGCCGCATGGAAGATCTGATTCAAACTCTGGCTCTATATGCTTTGCCTGTGCTGTTGGCAATCACCTTGCACGAGGCGGCGCACGGCTATGTTGCCAAACTCTTTGGTGATCCAACCGCCTCGCTGGCCGGGCGTGTCAGCCTAAATCCAATTCGGCATATTGATCTGATCGGCACGGTTGCGGTGCCAATCGGTATTTTGGCAATGTCTAGCCTCTTTGGGGGCGGTTTTTTGTTTGGCTGGGCCAAACCCGTGCCTGTCGACTTTGGTCGCCTGCGGCGCCCCAAGCAAGACATGCTCTGGGTGGCTTTAGCTGGGCCTGGCGCCAACCTATTGATGGCAATTTTGTGGGCGATCGGTCTGCGCTTATTGTTTGACGCGGGCCAGCGCGGCAGCTTTTTGTTTGAAATGGCACGTGTCGGCATTCATATTAACTTAGTGCTTATGGCCTTGAATTTATTGCCTATTTTGCCCTTAGACGGTGGTCGAGTGCTGTTTAGCCTGCTGCCAAATCGTCTGGCCTGGCAATATGGCCGTATCGAGCCCTACGGCATGCTGATTGTGATTGCCTTACTGGCCACTAACGTACTCAGCGCCTTGCTTAATCCCTTGGTGGCGCTTGGCGAACAGGTTGTACGTCTTTTTTTATAGTTCGTCCCGCAATCCGGTAAACTGTTGTACTAACTTCTTATAGGTGCTTTTGCGCCTTGACTCGCCTTCTGGATCCATTCATGGCCACGATTTCGACTTCTAAAGTACCCCAATTTATGGGCAGCATGGTTGCCTTGGTTACGCCAATGCACCCCGATGGTAGTCTTGACTACAAAAGCTTTAAAGCCCTTATTGATTGGCATGCCCAAGAAGGTACCGACGCACTTGTGATTGTCGGCACCTCCGGCGAGTCACCCACCGTAAACGTTGACGAGCATGCCGAGTTAATTCGTGTGGCCGTTGAGCACTCTGCCGGGCGAATCCCTGTGATCGCGGGCGTGGGCGCTAATTCAACAAGCGAGGCCATTCATCTGGCCGAGCATGCGCGCAGCGTGGGTGCGCATGCTGGCTTATCCGTTGTGCCGTATTACAACAAGCCATCGCAAGAGGGCATGTACCAACATTTCAAAGCGGTGCAAGAGGCAGTTGATCTGCCCACGATTTTGTATAACGTGCCAGGCCGCACAGTTGCTGATCTGGCGCACGATACCGTTCTGCGCTTGGCTCAAGTGCCGGGCGTGATTGGTATCAAAGATGCTACCGGCGATATCGGCCGCGGCGCACTACTGATTCGTGATGTGCCCTCTGACTTTTTGGTGTTGAGTGGCGACGATGCCACCGCTGCGGCACTGATTTTGCTGGGCGGCCGTGGCAATATTTCGGTGACTGCCAATATCGCCCCGCGCGCGATGCATGAACTGTGTAGCGCTGCACTGAAGGGCGATGTCGCAACCGTCAAGCGTTTAAATAATTTATTGGGGCCTTTGAACAAATTGTTGTTCGTTGAAGGTAACCCGGTTCCGGTCAAGTGGGCGTTGACTCAGATGGGGCGTATTCCTAGCGGTATTCGCCTGCCTCTGGTTCAACTCAGCACTCAATTTCAGGCTCCCTTGCGAGCTGCAATGTCAGAGGCGGGGTTGCTCTAAATGAAAAGTTTGTTGAACAAAAAATGCGGTGTGCTAGCCGCCTTCGTTGCAACACTATTGTTGTTAAGCGGTTGCAACAGTTTGCGCTCTGTGATGAGTGGTGACGATTCGATTGATTACAAAAGCGTGGTTCGTACCGATCCGCTGAGCATCCCTCCTGATCTGACTCAGGCTGCAAACGATCCGCGCTACCGGTCGCCTACAACTGGTACGACAACGTTCTCGCAATATCAGCAGGCTCAAACGGGTGGCAGAGGTGTGCCAAATGCCGCTCAGTCAGGCGTTTTACCAACGCGCAGTGACATGCGCGTGATGCGTGATGGCGAACTGCGTTGGTTGTCTGTGGATATGCCACCAGAGAACGTCTTCTCGATGACGGCTGACTTTTGGACAGACGCTGGGTTTACGCTTGATGTGACTGACCCTAAGGCGGGTTTGTTGGTGACGAACTGGGCTGAAAATCGCGCCAAAATCCCCGAGAGCTGGCTGCGTCAAGCCTTGGGATCATTGCTCGATAGCCTGTACGACAGCGGGACACGCGATAAATTTCGTACCCGTATCGAGCGCGTAGGCTCGCGTATCGAGATTTATATTTCTCATCGTCATATGGAAGAAATCGCTCGGGTCAATTCATCTGATGTCGACGTGAAGTGGACGAACGCGAAAGAAGATCCAGGCTTAAATGCAGCGATGTTGGCCAGGTTGATGGTCTATCTGGGTGAAGATGTCGACGGCGCGCGCAAGAAGATGGCGCAGTCAGCGCCTGGCGCGCAAGAGCCAAAAGTCAGTGCAGCATCTGGTGGTGATAAGAGCATGCTGGTGGTTGCAGAGCCCTTTGATCGTGCTTGGCGTCGTGTTGGTGTAGCACTCGACTCAGGTGGTTTCACGGTTGATGACCGCGATCGTGCAGCGGGCGATTTCTACGTACGTTATGTTGACACCGACACCGGCGAAAAGCGTGAAGAGCCTAGCTTCTTTAGCCGACTGTTTGGTAGCAAAGATCCGACTAAAGCGCCTACGCTACGTATTCATCTGGTGCAGCAAGGTAACCAGACGCAAATTACTGTGTTGGATGCACAAGGCGTGCGTGACAACAGCGCCACGGCCCAGCGTTTGCTGAGCGTGTTGAGTGGCAAGATGTAGTTTGATTTTTACGCAAGACAAAAAACGACGGCCTAGGCCGTCGTTTTTTTTAAGTCGCTCGACAGTGCTCATGTTCAAGTCGTATAGAGTCAAGTCATGCAGGGCCGCAAGCTGACAACAACACGCCGCACGTGCGAAGATCGACGAGGCAGCAGACTCGTTGCTAGCGCGCCTTCTTTTTAGTGTGTCATGTACCAAAATGGTGCATTTTTAACTTCTTTTGGCCTTGCTTTTGTGTCTCTGATAATTCCCTTTGCATCTCAGTCAAAGATTCGTCATGATGATGCTTTAATTGAATTTGCGTATGTTGTTGAAGAACAGAGGTTTGCTCGCTAATTTTGCGTTTCGCCTGTGCCTGCAATTAAGCTCTGCTCGTCACGGTTAGGCTTTGACAAATAACTCTCTACTTTGTGTGATTGATGCATCACGGTGATCAGCGGCATTGGTCTACTGACTCAGACCCCTCAGGCCCATCCGACGCGATTGGGGCTGATTCAGCGCTCGCCTCTTGGACGGCGAGGCTTGCGCTCGACTTCAATCTTGATCCCCAAGAACCCAGGCTAAAGACACGGCTCAATCATCAGCACTTAGGTCCGTTGCGAATTCAAAAGGCGTTGTACCCAGAGGGTGCCTCGCCCTGCCACGCAATCATCGTGCATCCGCCGGGCGGTATCGCAGGGGGCGACAGACTTGAAGTGTTGATCAAGAGTCAGCGCGGTAGCCATGGCTTGGTGACCACGCCTTCAGCCGCCAAATGGTACGGCGCCAATGCTTCGCTTGAAGCGTCTCAATTGATCGATATTGACCTGCAGGGTGCTTTTGAGTGGCTGCCACAAGAGACCATTGTGTTTAATCGGGCGCGGGTGCGTTCTGATCTTGATATTAGGGTGGGTGAGCACGGTGCAATGTTAGGTTGGGATCACCTCATCTTCGGTCGTCATGCCTCGGGTGAATCTTTCGCTGAGGGTCACTTTCGTCAATCATTAAAAATCCAGATTGATGAGCAACTCATTTGGCACGACCGTTTAGCCTTGGTGGGCGATGACGCGCTGTTTGCCTCGCCAATCGGCCTGCGCGGGCATTACACCTGTGCAACACTATGGGCGATTTTGCCTGCGTCTCAAACATTTGACGAAGCAACCGTGCAAAGCTTGCGTGAGCACTCTGCTCAGTTTGCCTGGACGCTTCTGCACCCTCGCTTATTGGTGGGGCGGCTGTTAGCCGAACCGCGTGAACTTAAGTTTTTATTGCAAGAGGCTTGGGCGCAGTTGCGCCCTGTTGTACTTGGTTTACCAGCTGTTGCGCCACGCTTGTGGGCGACTTGATGATTAAGATGATGAAAGTTGTTAAGGGGTAACTATGGATCTGACACCGCGCGAAAAAGACAAATTGTTAATTTTTACTGCGAGCCTGCTGGCCGAACGCCGACGCGCTCGTGGCTTAAAGCTGAACGTGCCCGAGGCCATTGCCATGATTTCAGCTGCCATCATGGAAGGTGCACGAGACGGAAAAACCGTCGCTGAACTCATGAGCGAAGGCCGCAATATTTTGAGTCGCAAAGATGTGATGGAAGGCGTCTCTGAAATGATCCCCGACATTCAAGTCGAGGCGACGTTTCCGGATGGCACCAAGCTTGTCACGGTACATCAACCTATTCAGTAGTCATCCGGTGAGATTTTTTGGAGAAAAAGATGAGTGCCACACCAATCATTCCGGGCGAGATGATCGTCGCACCTGGCGAAATTGAAATTAACGTTGGCCGCACCCTGATCAAAGTGTTGGTGGCCAATACCGGTGATCGGCCTGTGCAGATCGGTTCGCACTACCATTTCGCAGAAACCAATGCCGCGCTGCGTTTTGATCGTGAGAAGGCCACGGGATTTCGTTTGAATATACCGGCGGGTACCGCAGTACGTTTTGAGCCCGGTCAAGAGCGCGAAGTTGAACTTGTTGCTTTGACAGGTGATCGGCTCGTGTATGGTTTTAGAGGTTTGGTGATGGGAGCCTTAGACAAATGAAGATTTCAAGACAAGCGTACGCTGAGATGTACGGTCCCACCACGGGTGATCGAATTCGCCTGGCCGATACGGCCTTGTTTGCGATGGTTGAAAAAGATTTCACCATCTATGGTGAAGAGGTGAAGTTCGGTGGCGGCAAGGTGATTCGCGATGGCATGGGTCAGTCGCAACGCATGAGTAAAGACTGTGTGGATACCGTGCTGACCAATGCGTTGATTATCGACTACTGGGGCATCGTCAAGGCCGATATCGGGATTAAAAACGGTCGTATCTCTGGTATCGGTAAAGCTGGTAACCCAGATATCCAGCCGGGCATCACAATTGTGGTGGGGCCTGCCACTGAAGTGATCGCAGCCGAGGGCATGATTGTCACGGCCGGCGGTATCGACAGCCACATCCATTTGATTTGCCCGCAACAAATCGAAGAGGCCTTGAGCTCGGGTGTGACCACCATGATTGGTGGCGGCACTGGCCCAGCGACCGGTACCTTTGCCACCACTGTGACACCGGGGCCTTGGCATTTGGCGCGCATGCTGCAAGCGATGGAATCCTATCCCATCAATATCGGTTTGTTGGGCAAGGGCAACGTATCGGTACCGGGCCCCTTGCACGAGCAGATCGAGGCAGGTGCGGTTGGGTTGAAGTTGCACGAAGACTGGGGTAGCACGCCAGCCGCCATCGATAATTGCTTAAGTGTGGCCGACGAAACCGATACCCAAGTGGCGATTCATACCGACACCTTGAACGAATCGGGCTTTGTCGAGGCGACGATTGATGCGATCAAAGGGCGCGTGATTCACACGTATCACACCGAGGGTGCAGGTGGCGGCCATGCGCCTGACATCATCCGCATTTGTGGCGAAGCAAACGTCTTGCCCTCGTCGACCAATCCTACGCGGCCATTCACGATCAATACGCTGGATGAGCATCTTGATATGTTGATGGTATGCCATCATCTTGATGCTTCAATCGCCGAAGATATCGCGTTTGCTGAAAGTCGTATCCGTCGCGAGACCATTGCCGCTGAAGATATCTTGCATGACATCGGTGCGTTCTCGATGATCTCTTCAGATAGTCAGGCGATGGGGCGCGTGGGTGAAGTGATTATGCGTACCTGGCAGACTGCACACAAAATGCGCGAGCAACGTGGCTCGATGAGCGAGGCCGGGTTTTCAGATCCCTCAACCAGCGACAACGCACGCATCAAGCGTTACATCGCGAAGTACACGATCAACCCTGCGATTACGCATGGCATGGCCAAAGAGATCGGCTCGATCGAGGTGGGTAAGTTTGCCGACTTAGTGTTGTGGCGCCCGGCATTTTTTGGCGTGAAGCCTTCGACGGTGATTAAGGGTGGTCAGATCGCGATGGCTGCGATGGGTGACCCGAACGCGTCGATCCCTACCCCCCAGCCTGTGCATTTCAGGCCGCAGTTTGGCGCAGCGCAAAGTGCGATTGCGACGAGCTGCATTACCTTTATGTCGGGCATTGCGATTCACAAAGGCTTGCCAGCCGAGTTAGGCTTAAAGCGCCATGTTGCCGCGGTGCAGGGCATGCGCAGTTTGACTAAGGCCGATATGAAGCTTAACGCTGCAACGCCCAAAATCACTGTGAGCCCCGAAAATTACAAAGTATTTGCTGACGGTGTCTTGCTGGATTGCCCCCCCGCTAAGACGTTGCCGATGGCGCAGCGCTACTTTTTGTTTTAGGTTGAAAGAGGGTGGTTATGTTGACAGTACAAAGCGCTCATTCATTTGCTTTATTGGTTGAGGCATAACGTGGCAATCATGTTGAACGCGCGCCGCGCGCACGATGATCCGCAGTTACGCACTGACAGCACAGCTTGGCCAGAGCCTTGGCCTGTGCTTGAACTCACCCTAGAAGATCGCCAGCGCTGGCGGTTGGCTGCGATGTTGCCCAATGGCCGCGCCGTAGCCGTGATCTTGCCACGCACTGAACACATGCAGCATGGTGATGTCTTGTGCGGCGATCAAGGCGAGCGCGTGGTGGTACAGGCTGCGGTCGAAGAGTTGTTTTGTATTCAGGCGAATAATCCGTTTGAGCTGATGCGTATTGTGTATCACCTGGCCAATCGCCACGTGCGCGCAATGTTGTCGACCGAAGCGGTGTGGATTCAGCCTGATACTGTTCTTGCTGATATGGTGAGGCGGTTGGGCGGCACGGTAACGGTTGTGCAGCAAGCTTTTATCCCTGAGGGCGGAGCCTATGCTGCGGGGCAGGGTGGTGGGCATCACCATCACCATCACGCCACTGAGTGTGGTGTTGAAGAACACGATCAAGCCATGGGTAATCTTGGCGAAGAGCTCTCAATCGCGGCGCACGCGCGCGCAAAGTCGTAAGGCGATGACACTGCTGCAACCAACCCATGCGCTTGAGCCAGAGCAGCCTGCACCATCAAGCAAGCAGGCGCTATCGCACACCCAGTCGCTGTTAGCTGCCTTGCATCTGGCAAGCCCCGCCTTGCCCGTTGGTGGCTTTGCCTACTCGCAAGGCTTAGAGCAAGCGATTGAAGATCGCTGGGTGACTCAGGTTGAACAAGCCTACGTCTGGATTCGCGATGTGCTGCTTTTGAATCTGGCGCGCCAAGAGTTGCCGTTATGGTTGGCGTGCCACCGTGCGGTGTTGCAACAGGATTGGGCTGCTTTGGCCGTGGCTAATGAAGAGCTATATGCGTTGCGCGAAACTGCCGAATTCAGGCTTGAGTCTGTACAGATGGGGCATTCGATGACCAAGCTGTTTGCACAATGGCCTCAAGGCGCAGCGCTCAAGGCGTTGTCGATTGAGCAGTGGACGTATCCCGCTTCATATGCCGCTTTAGCCGCGATCTCTGGAGTCGATGAGACGATGGCGTTGACGGCCTATTTGTGGAGCTGGGTTGAAAACCAAGCACTCGCAGCGGTCAAGATTATTCCGTTGGGACAAATTGATGGGCAGACGTTGCTGCATCGCTTAAAAGGCGATGTCGAACGCGCGACCGAAGTTGCGCGTTCAACCGACCCTGCACATGCTGGCTCAGCAGCGTTTGGCTTGGCTCTGGCGAGCGCCAGGCACGAATCGCAATACAGTCGTTTGTTTAGAAGTTAACTTTTTTGTAGTTGTCACTATTTTAGGATTGCACGATGAACGCCTCTACTCAAACAAATCCCTTACGTGTTGGTATCGGTGGCCCCGTTGGCTCTGGCAAAACCACGCTCGTTGAAGTCTTATGCAAACGCATGCGCGACCAATACAAACTGGCTGTGGTCACCAACGATATCTACACCAAAGAAGACGAGCGTTTGCTAGTGGCTGCCGAAGCACTGACCGCGGATCGCATCATGGGTGTCGAAACCGGTGGTTGCCCACACACCGCGATTCGCGAAGATGCCTCAATCAATCTTGAAGCGATCGATCGCATGCAAAAACGGTTTCCTGATTTAGATTTAATCTTTATCGAATCGGGTGGCGATAATTTGGCGGCAACCTTTAGCCCTGATTTATCTGACCTCACCATATATGTGATTGACGTGGCCGGTGGTGAAAAAATCCCTCGCAAGGGCGGCCCCGGCATTACACGCAGTGATCTGTTAGTGATCAATAAAACGGATTTGGCACCCTACGTTGGCGCCAACCTTGACGTTATGCGTCACGACACCGCCCGCATGCGTGCCGACCGCCCCTGGGTGATGACCAACCTCAAAACCGGCGACGGCTTGGATGAGGTGATCAAATTTATTGAAAACGCGGGCTGCTTGATTGCGAAGTGATGGCAGCAAGACTACCTGCGCACTAAATGAAGCCACCCAGCCTCAAGCCATTCGGTAAGCGTATCCACAGCTTCGGGCGTTAGTTTTTGTGCGGCAGGGTCAGCGCCCGATAGTTCGCGGGCGTCGGCCAAAATCTTTAGGCCTGCTTCTGCAGCAACGGGTGCGACCTCGCCATTAATAAACAAGTGCTTGCCGCGATAAAGCATACGGGTACGGCGATCAAGCGCCCAGTGTGTGTAGGGCACCTCTTGGCTCTGTGCAGCCTCATGATCAGACTCTCCGTTGTGCATCCCATCGCGCGTGTCGTCATCATCACCATAGTCGCTATCAAACACCGCAGCCTGATTCGGTTCAGTGAGCCAGCAACCTAGAAATCGTTGCGCAAGCGCTGCGTTGAATTGAACCTTAGATACCGCTTGCACCGCAGCGTCGATCAAGCCGTCTGGGATTTTGGCAGGGTGTGCGCTAGCCTCTTGCCCAGCATCGCGATACAAGGCATCAAGCTTTGGCCCGGGCAAGGGTGGCTCGCCATAGGGGCCGCTCGCTAAGCCTGCACGTGCCACGATTTGATCCGCGGCTGCTTCAAGCATCCCGCGGGCCAGTGCAGCCTGATCGGGTGCCCGAAAGCCAATTGAAATCGTCATGCAATCGTTGTCGAGCGCCACACCGTCGTGCGCCGCTTGCGGCGGCAGGTAAAGCATATCGCCAGGTTCTAAAACAAACTCTTCTTCAGGGATAAAATTTTTTAAAATCTTGAGCGATAGGTCTGGGATCAGTGTGAGATCACGTTGCTGACTGATCTGCCAGCGTCGGCGCCCTTGACCTTGCAATAAAAACACATCGTAGCTATCAAAGTGCGGACCAACACCACCCCCTATTGTCGCCAGACTAATCATCAAGTCATCCAGACGTGCATCAGGCACAAAGCGAAACTGATTCATCAAGGCGCAGGCGTCGTCGTCTTGAATATCAACACTTTGTACCAACAGCGACCAATCAGGCTCTGAAGCCTTTGGTAACCTCGCAAAGGGGCCGCAATCCATTTGCCATTGACCTTTTTTGCGCCACACCAAGCGCGATTCGACATCGTCGCGGCGACTCATCTTTTTAAGCGCTGCAGCAGAGACAGGCGGTTTGAAGCCAGCAAACGCCTGACGAATCAGCAAGGGCTTGCGTTGCCAATAGGTTTTCATGAACTGGGCGGGCGTCAAACCACCAAGCAAGGCAAGAGGTTTATTTGGATTCATGATGCTCGGCCTGGTCTCATTGAGTGGTCTGTCTAAGGTTGCAGCTTTTTAAGCTGATACAACGCCTCAAGCGCTTCGCGTGGGCTGAGCGTATCAGGATCGAGTGAGGCCAAAGCCTGCTGTAACGCCTCTTGTGCTTCACTGATTTCAGCTGCAACGGCAGCCTGCGCCTCAGCATCCACCACCTCGCCAAATAGTCCTAGTTGCGGGGTCGGCGCGCCTTGTGCTTCTAGTCGCTCAAGCTCGCGTGTCGCATGGCGAATCACCGCTTGTGGGATGCCTGCGCGTTGTGCGACTTGTATCCCGTAGCTGCGGCTTGCTGGCCCATCTTTGACCTCGTGTAAAAACACAATGCCTGAAGGGGATTCGGCTGCGGCAAGATGTACGTTTGCCGTATTTGCCTGTTCGCTTGGCATTCGGGTGATTTCAAAATAGTGCGTGGCAAATAACGTGAGCGCACGGTTGTGCGTG
>CAIZGG010000096.1 GCA_903932425.1 uncultured beta proteobacterium
AAAAAACTACACGACATGTAGTCTGACACAGGGGGGTATTGAGCCAGCTCTGTTTTATTTGAGTTTTGATGGCATTTCTGTCTGCGACTTTTGCTCCAGTTACCATTTTCATGCCAGTAATGAATTTTCACCCGTGAACTGGGAGCGTATTTAGGCATCGCTGTCTGGGGTTCGTATTCAACCCAGTTAACACCCGATTTCTGATACATGTGATACAGAAAAGTATGCTCAAAATTAGCCGCTAGAAAATAGCAAGCACCAAAATCTTGATAAATCTCTGGTTTGACATAGGTCAGCCATTTTCTCCAGCGCAAGGCGATGGTATCTTGCAAAAAATAGTAAAAACTAAAAATAGGGATCGCTGCGGTCAAAATATATCCGTAGCGCCAGATCGAGCCCCAAAAGCGAGAGCCGTCTTTGTCAGCCAGTGCAGAAATGAATTCGCCTGACTCGCGATTGAACATCACACTGCTAACGGTTTGCAAGAACAATAGAGCGGCGAGTAGGCCGAGTCCTGCCAAGAGCGACCAACGGTGTTCTGAGACACAGTATGGTCTGGCGATTGTTAGAAAGTGTCGCCACAGCTGGCGATTGATAGCGGGCGGCTTAGGTGGGCTGACGGGGTCTTTTTTTTCATGCAACGGGCCTCTCCATCTACTGCCCCAGTATCCCGGATAAGTGGAGGAGACTCCGTGCGCTGTCGCACGGAGTCAGGCAAAAGAATCTCGACCATTGCGGCGAAAGGCTCTTCGGACCAAGACCCTTGCGCCGCACCTTCGGCCGATTTAAGCAAGCGCAGGCGTTGGCGAACCTGCCGACTTTGTGCTTGATACCGATTGATTTGCAGCATCAATGATGCCGCTTACCATGTCGGCTGTCACAGCAGATAATGTCCAACCCAGGTGGCCATGCCCAGTGTTGTAAAAAACGTTAGCATGACGGCCACGTCCGATACGAGGCATCATGTTTGGCATCATCGGACGCAAACCAGCCCACGGCACCACTTGCCTGGTGTTGACCCCCGGAAAGCATTGCTCGACCCAATCAATCAGCGGACGAATGCGGTCAGCGCGAATGTCTTTGTTGTACCCATTGAACTCTGCAGTGCCCGCGACACGAAATCGATCGAGCCCTAGGCGACTTGTGACGAGTTTTGTTTCGTCATCCAGCAAACTGACTTGAGGCGCTGAAGCTTGACTTTGTGCATCGAGCAAGTTGACTGTAATTGAGTAGCCTTTGACGGGATAAACGTTGACACGATCGCCGAGTTGCGATGCTAGGTTGCGACTGGCCACACCCGCACACACAACGACGCTATCAAATGTAAGGTCTTGGCGGTTCTGTTCTTGTTCAAGCGTGATCGTCGCTTGCGTACCGTTGCTTTGCACGCGCGTGACGTCGTGCCCGAAAAGCATCTTTACGCCCAAACGCTCTGCAGCCGCGGCAATGCCGACCGTAAATTTATGAATATCACCGGTGCAGTCGCTTTCGGTAAAGTAGCCCCCATAATAATTGCCCGCAAGAGTTGGTTCAATCGCACGCATTTCGTCAGGGGTCACTGCACGACGCTCAAGCCCACCCGCCGCGAGCAGCGTTGAGACTTTACCCGCATGCTCAAAACCTTTCTTATCGCGATAGATATGGAGGATGCCTAGTTTTTTTAAATCAAAGTCAATGCTTTCGTTTTGTGCCCAAGTAAATAAATGATCTCGGGCAGCGATCGCGAGTTTGGTTGTTTCGATTGTGTTTTTACGATAGTTGGGAAGGTTGCCAATAAATTCTGCAAACCAAGAAAATTTGTGCCAGCTCGGTTTTGGATTGACGAGTAAGGGCGCGTCACTTTTCAGCATCCATTTCATCCCCTTGAGGATGGTCGACCAGTGATTCCAAACTTCAGCGTTTGAGGCAGAGAGTTGCCCACCGTTCGCGAACGAGGTCTCCATCGCCGAGTAGCGATGTTTTTCAATGAGGGTGACTTGATAGCCGCGTTTTGCTAAAGCATAGGCTGTGGTTGCGCCAGTAATGCCACCACCGATAACAGCGATTGATTTCATGAGAGCGAGCTCCAAACGTCGATAGGGTTGGGTGCGAAAACCAAATGTTTTCTACACGCCCCCTCTGTTTGGTACCTGAGAGATTCACATCCAGCGAAATTGGATGTTTGCTCCTGCGGTGAGCCGTATGACGAATAGCGGCCGCTCTTCAGAGTGCAAGATCTAGATCGGTCCTTTTGCCTGAGAGTTTCCGGGGCGGTTGCTCCTTCGGCGCCTGATGCTGAGTCAGCATTTAGGGCTCTCCCGATCGAGATTTGAAACTGATTATTACACGGGTTGATTGTTTTTGGCTAGTCTGCAAGGTGTTCAGCTCAAGCCGTTTACAGGTGTGGATCTTTCTTTTTTGCCGTAGCGATGATCCCAAGAAAAATAGTGTGTATGTGATAAATGGTATCAACTAAGCACATCGCGTGTTCACACTCACGTGCCGATCACTCGGGCTTAATGCCCGCACTTTGCAAAGCCTTTTGCCAAACCACGAGCTGATCTTTGACAATCGCATCAAGATCTTCGGGTGTGCCTGCTGCGCTTTCCATTGACTGGCGCTCGAGTTGCTCGCGCACCTCGGGCATCTTCAGTACTGCATTGAGTTCTTTATTAAGAAGATCAACAATCGGCCTTGGCATTTTCGCAGGGCCGACTAGCGCCATCCAGCTGATGTTTGTGAAATTTGGTAAGCCCGCTTCTGCCATCGTTGGGACCTCAGGGAATATGGGGCTACGCTTATCAAGCACGACACCTAACGGCCGTAATCTGTTTTCTTTAATGAAGCCCGTTGAGGTCGCCGGTGAGGTAAAGGCGAGCTGTATGCGATTAGCGAGTAAGTCAGCGGTTTGCTCGGGTTCGCCTTTATAAGATACCTGCACGATGTCGACTTTGCCTAAGGTTTTAAGCTGTGTTCCATAAATCAACGCCGCCGTGTGTCCAGACCCAAAGTTCAATTTGCCTGGGTTCGCGCGTGCATAGGCAAGCAGCTCGTTCAGGTTTTTGACTGGTAACTCTTGGTTGACCAACAAAAAATGTGTGAAGTTACCGATAAATCCGATAGAGGTGAAATCGGTCAACACGTTGTAAGGCGGGTCTTTCATTAAAAAGGGCACACCCGCTAACGGACTATTGGTGCCCATCATCAGGGTATAGCCGTCGGGCGCAGCCCGTGCAATAAACTGACCTGCGATCGCGCCATTTGCGCCGGCCTTGTTTTCGACAACGACGTTTTGGCCTAAGCGTTGCGAGAGCTTTGGAGCGATCACGCGGGTCAGGGTGTCGGTCACCGAACCCGCCGGAAATGGAATGATCAGGCGTATGGGTTTTTCTGGATATTGCGCATACGCCGCAGCCGAGGCGAAGGCGAGGGTGCATGCTGCAACAAAAGTCGTGATCCGTTTATACATGGTTCGTCTCGTTTGTTTTTTATCTTTTTAAAAATTGGTGAGCGCATGACTTGAAGCAGTTGCTTTGATGTCCGCATACCTTTATAAACTCATCATAATACAAACTGCGGTGGTGATTTCTATGAAACCATGCCCTCCTGTTTTGCTGGGCGACTTGCGTCAAACCACGACTTCGTTTTTTAGAAGCCCGCGTTTGTGAGGGGACAGTTCCTGATTTTTTATACAAGAATTCAAAAGGTCAAATAACATGACAGCAAACATTTCAAACGCCCGTGTTGCGCTGATTACCGGTGCAGGTAAGGGCATTGGCAAGGCAATGGCTTTGGGTTTGCTTGCACAGGGCATGCGCATAGCTGCAGTCGATCGTGATGAGCAAAGCTTGCTTGCGCTTAAACATTTAGCCAAGCAATCAGGACACGCCGAACACCTAGAACTTTTCACAGAAGATCTCACGCAGTTCGACGCAGTGTCTTTGTTAGACCGGGCCCAAGACCGCCTAGGTCGTATCAATATATTGATCAACAACGCGGGTCTCGGTCAGGGGCAAGTTCGCAACGACTACCATCGGCACCCACCGAAGTTTTACGATGTCACTCCCGAGCAATGGATGAACGCGATCGCAGTCAACGCGAATGCGGTTTTTTTGCTCAGTCAGGTTGTCGCTAAACGAATGCTTGAGGATGGCTGGGGTCGCATCATCAACGTGACGACAAGTTTAGGTACCATGCTCAGAGAGGGCTACTGTCCCTATGGCCCGACCAAGGCTGCTGCCGAGGGGCTCAGCGCGGTCATGGCAAGCGACCTAAAGGGATCCGGCGTGACGGTGAACGTTTTGATACCGGGTGGCATTGTGAACACACCCATGATTCCTGGGGAGGCCCCCTTCTTGCGAGACGAGCTGATTCAACCCGAGGCGATGTTGCCGCCCCTATATTGGTTGTGTTCTAGCGAGGCGGATGACGTGACCGGCTTACGGTTTTTGGCAAATCGGTGGGATGACAGCCTGGTGGGCGCCGCGGCGGCAAAACTGGCGGGTGCACCGATTGGCTGGAAGGATCTTGCCGTTTTACCCGTCACGCCGAAGTTCAAATCCTGATGTTGCGATTGCTGTATCGCAGGCATCTGGTCGGTTAGGTTCAAGCGCGTAATCAAGAAGGGGCTGTCACGCCTCTCTCTTAGGTGCGCTAACAGACGGAAGCCGAAGTTCTTGTTGCATAACATCGGGCTCAGGAGTCGGACCGACATCGTTGTCGAATCCGAATCATCCCAACGTTTTGCAAAGGAATCATCATGAAAACACTGAAAATTACCCTTATCGCGGCCGCACTCAGCCTTGCCTTTAATGCCAGCTCATTTGCGCAAGGGATGTCTAAAACTGCTCATCAGGCAGCAGAAGAGAAGATCGAGGCCGAATACAAATCTGCCAAAACTGGATGCAATTCTCTTGCAGGCAACGCCAAGAATATTTGTTTGGCCGAGGCCAAGGGCAAAGAGTCTGTTGCTAAGTCTGAGTTGGAAGTTGAATACAAACCGAGTGCCAAAGCGCGCTACGAGGTGCGTATGGCCAAGGCTGAGGGTGACTATAAAGTTGCCAAGGAGAAGTGCAATGCCTTTGCCGATGCAGCTAAGGATAAATGCCTTGCTGACGCCAAGGCGGCATTTGATAAGAAGTAATACAACTTTTGCACTGTTAGCTTAAGTTGCACGTTTGGCTGAATCGGGCAGGGTATTGCAGTTATAACTGTCAGCGCTAATTTCAACGCGTCATATAGATTCAACGCGTAATAAGACAGCAGCCTCTTGCATGGTGATCCATACAAGAGGCTGCTGTCTTTGACTCGCTAAAAAAGTTTTGAGTCTGTCTCAGTTCACGAACGCGCGATCCTATTCAACGTAAAACTCTGTGCCATTGGCAAAGATATTGGGTTTCATAAACATACCTAATAAAACAGCACCGTTCGGTGAGTAGGCCTGATGGACGTTGCCACCCGGACGCCATACGAATTGGCCGGCCGACGCTGCGCCGTCTAAGTCGACAAGGCTACCTTCGATGATCCAGGTTTGTTCAAGTGCGGCATGCTCGTGTAAGGGCACAATCGCACCGGGCTCCATCTTAAACAGAATACTTGAGATGCCAGAGGCAGGGTCGGCGAACAAGACCTTCGAACTGATGCCGGGAAACTTAGAGGGTACCCACTCCATCTTGGCTGGATCGACGAGCGTTGATTTTAAGTGGGCGGGTAATTTTTGAGGGTCTAGCCAACCTTCTGGCACTTTCGGTCTTAGTGCGGCTTCAGCAGCATTCATATTTGTCTCCGGTTTGTAGGTTAATTGGTATAGATTTAATTTAGGCGTTTTGGGTTTACTTATCGAGCGTGATGTTTCTGCTTCGAATAATCTCGCCTAAGTCTTTTTCACTTTTAATAAACTGCGCCTTAAATTGAGCGGGCGTGCTGGGGCTAGGGATATAGCCGCGCGAATTCAAGTCATTGGCAATGGTCGGGTTATCTAGCGCAATTTTTATCTCTGCCGCTAATTTCGCCACGAGGGGCGCAGGTGTGCCTTTGGGCAGAATCACGCCCTGGTAGCTGTACAAGTCGAAACCAGGAAAACCAGATTCTGCAATGGTCGGCAGGTCTGGTAGTTGCGTAATCCGGGTTGCGGTCGAAACGGCAAGTGGCTTGAGTTTGCCCGCTTGAATTTGTGGCAAGGCAGAGCCAAGATCGGTAAAAAGCAGATCGATGAAACCACCTAGCAACGCATTAATCGCTAAAGGTGCGCCCGCGTAAGGAACATGTAACGGCGTCGCTTTGAGTCGGCCGGCCAACGCCTCCATGGTCAGGTGATTCATACTGCCATTTCCCCAACTACCGTAACTCATTTTCTTTTCATTTTTTTGAATATACGCAACGAGCTCTTTCATCGTGCTGACAGGTAAATCGTTACGAGCCAACAGAACCAAAGGTGTCTTCACCAATGAGCTTACAAATTCAAAATCTTGATTGGCGACGTAAGGCAACTCTTTGTATAACGAGGTGTTCGCCGCAAGTTGATCCGCGGTTTGCATCGCAGAGTAGCCGTCTGCCGGTAATTTACTCAGCGCCTGAGTCGCGATAATGGTGTTGCCGCCGCCTCGGTTTTCGACAATAAACGGTTGCTTGAGGTTTGTTGACATATTCTGAGTAACAATCCGCGCCACGATATCGGTCCCGCCACCTGGTCCGTACGGCACAAGCCATTTGATAGGGCGATCTGGATAGTTCTGCGCCTGTGTAAGGCTTGGAGCGATCGATAGGCCAGCAACGATCGCCGCTAAGACTGTTATCCCGCGCCGCTTAATATTTAACTTGAAGCCTTTCTTCAACATGATTTGTCCCTTTGCTCGCTCGTTGGCGTATATTTTTTTTCATTCTAGATGCAGTCTTGACCCGAGCCGCCATCAGAAGATTGCCGCAGGTCGTAATGCCTTAAGAATGTTTATTGTTTTTACGACCCTATTGGACGTACGTCAAGATAAAAATGGAATATTTTGAATGCCGCTAGGGTTTAGGGTTGGCGCTTGCTCGAAACAAGCTTTGGCTGAAGCGGTATTTATTCAGGCAAGGTTTCGCCGTGAAGTGGCTTGGCTGGACTTAAACCCAGTAACGCCTCAACCCCAAATACCACCATCAAAAAACCAGAGATTGGTAAGCATAGGTAGGGGATGCTCATCGGGATTTGAGTGCCCGTCGCGAGCTGCATTGAGGCAAGATCCACAAGGATGAGGCCTTGCCAGGATAAGAGCATACCGATGCCGATCGCCGCGCAAGAAGGTAAGCGATCGAGCCACTTTAACGAGAGGCCAAACTGTGCAGTTAAATCCATTCTGAAGTGTGCACCTCTGCGCACTGCCATTGCTGCGCCGCATAGGGCTGCCCAAATCATTAGAAAGCGAGCGACCTCTTCGCTCCAAGAGAAGCTAGCATTGAAGACGCTGCGCGCAAAAATATTTGCACAAACAATTAAAGTCATCGCGATGAGAGCGCCAATCGCAATAGCGCTCGTCAGACGGTAAAGTAGACCCGATATTTTTGTAATAGTTTGCATCATCAGTCCATTAGAAGCTTTGGCAAGATCAGAGTGATTGCGGGTATTAACGCAATGATGACTAATGAAAGTATCAGCACCAGTAGGTAAGGCATAAACACTTTAGTCACACTGCGCATGCTGCAACGGGCAATGCCAGCTGACAAAAGCAAGCCAATTCCAATGGGTGGTAAAAAAATACCGACGCCAACCGTACCAATAGCAAGAATGCCAAAATGAAGAGGATCGACGCCTACTCGCTCTGCGACGGGCAAGAGGATCGGCATCAAGATAATGAGTGCGGGCAGTCCCTCTAAGAATACGCCTGCGATCAAAAAGATAATAATACTGAGCAAGAGAAAACCGACTGAACCGCCGCCAATGATCGACATCAGGTGCGCAATCGCAGCGGGCGTTTGTTGGCTCGCTAAGATCCATGAAAACGTCATGGCCAAGCCTATTAGCAAGAGTGCGGCACCTGTCAAAACAATAGTTTGCTCGCAGATCTCACGTAGATCGCGCCAAGACACCTCGCGATAGATGAACAAACTCACGACCAAGGCATAGACTGCACCAAGGGCTGCAATTTCTGTGGGGGTCGCGATCCCTAACAAAATCCCACCGAAAATGATGACGGGCAATAGCAAAGCGAGTGCACTGTTTTTAAACGCAGCCCAGATTTCGCTTCGCGTTGCCCGCAACTCGCTTGGGGGTAAGACCCCTTGCCGTGCCTGATAGGTAATCAAGGCCATTAAACCAAGCACCATGACTGCCGAAGGCAAAAATCCTGCGATAAATAAGCGTCCGATCGAGATGTTGACAAGACTGCCAAGCACTACCATCATGATGCACGGTGGAATCAGCACACCCATGGATGAGGCCGCAGCGACAATGGCCGCAGCGCGTTCAGGTGAATACCCAGCCCGCCGCATCGCCGGAATCATCGTCGAGCCAATCGCCGAAATATCAGCGGTCGTCGAACCAGAGATACCTGAGAAAAACATTTCGGCAAGCATGACGACCATCGCCAAGCCGCCGCGCACATGTCCAATTAGTACACGGGCAAGGGTCACTAAGCGAGCCGAAATTCCACCGGAATCCATTAAGAGTCCGGCAAAAATAAAGAAAGGGACTGCCATCAACGGGAATGAATCGATACCGGCAAAAAGTCGCTGAGCGATTAATGCGAGAGGGAGACGTCCTTCAAGCAGTAAGAAAGTGACCGATGCAGCCCCCATCGCAAAGGCGATAGGGATCCCGATTGCAACGAAGAAAATAAAAGAAATAACAAGAGCGGCAACCAGCATCGCAGGACTACGCTTTGATCGCTCGAATTTGTTCGATGATCTTTTGATTTTTAGCGAGGTCCTTATAGACAGGGCCCATCGCTGCAATCAAGGGCGCCTTATCAATCGTATCGACTTTCACGCCTTTTGCCGTCAATTCGGCTGAAGCGTCTGCATCAAGTTTTGCGGCAAGCTCGCGCATGTAGCGTCCGGCTTGTACGCCAGAATCAGTTGCCGCCTTTTTTTGCTCTGCATTTAGTTTTTTGAAGGCGGGGGCGGACATGCCGAAGACTAAGGCAGAGTAGGTATGCTCATCTAAGGTGACAAATTTTGCGACCTCATTTAACTTAGAGCTCAACATCACGTTTGGCGGACATTCAAGTCCGTCAATCACGCCTTGTTGCACGGCGGTATAAACTTCGCCCCAGTTCATTTGAATGGCGCTAGCACCTAGTGCTTTAAACATGCCGATGAAGACAGGGCCTCCGGCAACGCGAAATTTCATACCAGAAAAACCCTCTTTGGTTGCGATGGGTCTTTTTGCATTCAAACATGAGCGAAAACCGCCTGCGCCCCAACCTAAGCCGATGATGCCACGAGGCTCAAGAAGCTTCAGCCAGTGATCGCCGATAGCACTTTCAAGGCACTTGTCGGCGTGTGCTTTGGAGGTGTAAAGAAATGGCAAATCGCAGTCACCAATCTCTGGTGCAACGGCGGTTAAGGTTGAGGTGCCGTAGAGATGTAAATCGACAATACCCAAAGGCATGCCTTCCATGGCTTCACGCTCTTGGCCAAGTTGGCCGCCAGGGAACACATTGACCTTAACGGCGCCATTCGTTTTTTGTTCGAACAGTTCAGCGAATTTTTTTGCGCCCATATCAAAGACTGAACCAGCAGCAGTGACGTGTCCCATGCGAAGCGTTGTGACGGTTTGTGCATTGGCAACAAATGGGACGGCGACTGAGGCTGCTGCGATCGTGAGAAAGTTACGGCGACTAGTCATGATTTTCCTAAAAAATTAGTGTTGTAGAGAGACGAAGAAAGCGTCGACCGCGGTCACGGATTGCTATGCCCAGTAGGAGCCATGCGAGACTGATAAAGCCAGCCTGAGTTGCCCAAGGTTAATTGGTTAGGCCAAGTTTGTTTGTCTGTAAGCATACACTTCAAGAGACCAACGGTCATTAAAAAATAGCCATGGCGTTTGGGGGTGAACCAATGGCTCCGCGAAGATTTAAGGGCTTAGAGGTAAACAGAAAGGTGTTTCGTTTGTGCTTGTGCGCTGTAGCACGTAGCGCGTCGAGATCAAACATTTCGCCCAAGACGAGACCAAGGCGCGCAATAGCGAGGTGCAGGCTTGGCTTGCCTTGTTGTAACGGCCAGGCTTCGACAGTCACCGAATCGCTAGCGACGGCGGCAAAGCCTGCGTCCCACAAGTACTGCCACATCGACTCGTCGCCTGCCAAACCCGAATAATCGCGGCCTTGAAATATACTTGCCTTGGCTTCAGGGCTGGCCTTATTAAAGGCCTCAAGCCAGCCAGTGCGCACGCACAGCACGTCACCCAAGTGTGGTGTGATTTCGTTTTGCTCGAGTGCAAGTTGTAAATCGTGGGCGCTACATATTTGAGATCCTAGTGCGGACCATGGACGATGATTGCGAGCGTAAAACTCAGGTAAATCAATATAGATTCCACGCGTAAAGATCCCAAAATCCGCGTAGCGATCAACCCCATTGCGCGAGCCCTCCCCTAAATGAATCTCCTGGCTTTGCGTTCCATCATAAAACCCGTGTACGGGGTCCCCAACGTGGGCTAGGCTATCCCACTGCGAAGAGGCCTGCGGATGAAACGTCACGCAGTCATCGCGTATGAGTAAGCCTTCATACGTGTCAGTCACAAGCTCATGAATGGGTGCTTCTCGGATACGGTGCGAATGTGCAGGTACAGCTCCAAGTGGTAAGTGCAAGGGTAAATCCAGATTCACTCGATCACCGCTTAGAACCAATCTGGCCGCCTGTGCCGCATATTCAGCGCTAATTGCGGCGAGCATACCGACATTTTCTTTTTCAAGTCCCCAGGCTAAGGGCAGCGTTTCTCCGATGGGTCTGGGTAACTCTGTAAAGGCTGGGCGTTGATACATGGTGAGTCCGTTATTGAGTGAGCGATACGGCGAACGAGTGGCAATAAACTTAAATTTACACTTATCGTGGTGTATCGTGAAATCGCCATGAGGCGGTATGTTAATTTATGAGCATATAGATGATGTCACTGTTATCAAAACTGAAGGGTTCCAGTCATGAGTCGTCATATTTTTTCGCGGTGTTGCCTGGCGATCGTTTTTTTTCTTAGTGCGCCTGCCAGCGTTTTTGCGAATCCAGCGTGGCCTGCATCACCGATCCATATGGTGGTCCCGTTTCCGCCTGGGGGCAGTAACGATGTCATCGCTAGGCGCTTAGCTGATGGGTTGAGCAAAGCCTTTGGTCAGACAGTCGTGGTTGAGAACAAAGGCGGTGGAGCCGGCGCGATTGGTTCACAAGCGGTAGCAATATCGAAGCCTGACGGATATACATTCCTCTTCATTTCAAGCTCGCTCGCAACGTCGGCGGCTGTTCAACAAACACCTTATGATCCGCCTAAAGCATTCATGGGGGTGGCGCAAGTCGCACGCTCTCCCTTTGTCGTGCTCATTAGTAAAGAGTTTCCGGTCAAAGACATTAAAGAACTGATCGCTTACGCAAAGGCGAATCCACGCAAAATGAACTTTGGTAGTGCTGGTTTGGGTGACAGCACACAGATGGCGACCGAGCTCTTTAACGATATCTTTGATATCAAAATGACGGCAGTACCGTATAAAGGGATCTCACCTGCTCAGCTAGATTTGGTGGCGGGACGACTCGATATGATTATCACAACGATTGCGTCGATTAAGGGTAACGCTGCCGATAGCTTGCCAAAACTTGCTTTCACCGGCGCACAGCGCGAGCCAGACTATCCAAATATTCCGACTGTCATCGAGGCGACAGGGACGCAATATGAGGTGGATGTTTGGTGGGGCTTGTTTGCACCGGCAGGTATTCCAGTACCAATCTTACAAAATATGAATGCTGAGGTGAATAAGATCGTCACAGACGCTGCGTTTGCCGAATTTTTAAAAACCGTGGGTGCTTCTCCTGCTATTGGCACGCCAGAGTCTTTTCAGCAACTGTTAGTCAACGACCTAGAACGCTGGCGTGCGATTGCGAAACGGGCCGGTGTGCAGTAAAGGGTTTGCCGCGAGAGCGTAATGAATTGAATTTTGTTAATCGTTGCGCGATGAGTGATCGTGCATCAACCGGGGGTTCTCGATGAGTGGTCGTAGATTAACTGGAGATACGCTATGAGTGGTCGTACGCAACAGGACGATTTAGAGGCAGTACAAGTGGCGTTGAAACAAATCGGTGAGCTTCTGCACGGCATCGTTTCTCGCTCTGACATCAAGCAGATTTCTGCAGAAGTCTTACGACTCAACGAGACCGTGCGGCGCGGCGCAGCAGGCCGTGTTCAAAGTGGAGATCATCCTCAAGACTTTGCAATGCTGCTGTTGGCTGAGGCAGATGACACGAACCGGATGAACTGAAGATGATGCCACTACCGCTCAATCAGCCTACGGATATTCTTGAGGCTTCAATTGCAGAAGTGGGTGCGCGTTTAAGGCGTAAAGAGTTAAGTGCTGAGCAGTTGACCCGACATGCACTCGACCGCGCGGTACAGACACAGCCGATGCTCAATGCGTTTATCGATATTTGGGCAGACAGCGCGATCTCGCAGGCAAAACAGCTCGACCTCGAGGCTGCGTCAGGAAAATGGCGAGGGCCGCTACATGGTATTCCTTTGGCACACAAAGACTGCTTCGAGCGACAGGGGCTGCCCATGACGGTTGGGTCAAAAGTGACAGGCACGGATCTGGGGCGCGTGACCGCCACTGCGCTTCAGAGACTAAGCGAAGCCGGTGCAGTAGATTTGGGCCCGCTGAATATGAATGAAATGGTGGCTGGCCCTACCGGACAGAATCCGCACTTCGGTGATTGTCGTAATAGCTGGGATGTAGAGCGTATTTCTGGTGGATCGTCGAGCGGTTCGGGTGCGGCGGTTGGTGCAGGGGTGATCTACGGCGCGCTTGGTTCTGACACCGGAGGCTCAACACGCTTACCCGCGTCGATGAATGGGTTGTTTGGTATGAAGGGCACCTATGGTCGTGTGTCTCGAGCCGGTTGCTTTCCTAGGGCATTCTCATTGGATTGTGTAGGTCCTATTGCACGCTCTGCCCAAGATTGCGCCCTATTGCTGCAGGTTTTAGCAGGCTGGGATTCACGCGATGCCTCAAGCCTTCAGGCACCAGTGCCCAACTATTTTTCGGTTATTGAAAGCGCGGGACAAGGAAGTCGCTGGGCCGTTTTGGAAGGCATCGCGGCCTATCATCCAGACGTTACACAGGCCTTCGAAGCCTTTATTGAAGTTATACAAAAAAGATACGGTCATGTCGGTCGGGTTGAGTCTAACGAGATTGCTACATGTTATGCCATGGCAGATATTTTTTCAAAAGTTGAAGCCGCAACCTTGCATGGCCAATGGATGCGAGCACGGCGTGATCTCTACTCGCAGGCCGTATTTTCCAGGACAGAGCCGGGGCTGCATGTGCCTGCGGTACGCTATCTAGAGGCGCTTCAGATGCGTGCAAAAATACTTCATGAGTTTTTGCATGGCACGATGCAAGATCTCGATGTACTTGTTTGTCCGACTATGCCGATACCCGTGCCAACACACGAAGAGGCTGACGTTGAGACGCCTGGTAGGGTATTTGGAGTGGTCACTGCGTTAACCCCACTGGTTCGTCCGTTTAATTATTTAGGGCTTCCATCACTCACTATGCCCATTGGCGTCGATCGCGTGGGGATGCCGGTTGGCGCTCAATTGGTGGGGAGGCCTTTTGCAGAGGCTCGGTTATTGTCGGTGGCTCACCAGCTCTCAAAAGATATCGGCTGGGATCGTTTAGCTAACATGCAAAGAGCACAAGCGCTCAAGGTAGAAAAGTGATGAGTATGCTTTGGGATAAATTCTTAACAGAAGAAGATAAAGCTGTACTCGCACGCGGAAAATTCGGTCGCCGAATGGGGTTTGGCCAACAGCCGGTTGTCTTGGTGATCGATGCGCAGCGCTACATGGTTGGCGAAGCAGAAGATGAAAAAAATTGGCCGTCAAGCTGCGGTGAAATTGGACGAGAGGCGATGAGACACATTGCTCAGGTCGTACTTACGGCTCAGCATGCCGAGGTGCCATGTATCTTTACGCGCTTTGAAATAGAGCCCTCTGGTATTGATATGGGCGTCTACCAGCGCAAGCGTGATCTACTGCAGTCTGATAGATGGTGTCTGGCTGGGAGCTTGGGAGCAGAGCTTTCACCACTACTAGTCCCTACAGCGCGAGATCTTGTTTTTGTTAAAAAGAAACCGAGTGGCTTTCATGGTACGCCGCTTTTAGGCTATCTGATCGACCGTGGTATTGATACGGTGATTGTTGTAGGTGGCGCAACAAGTAACTGCATCCGCGCAACCGTCTTTGATTGTGCGTCGTACAACTATCGTGCGATCGTGCCGCAAGAAGCTGTTTTTGATCGCATCCCAATTTCGCATGCGATTTCTCTGTTTGATATGGATCGCCAGTTTGCGGATGTTTTGCCAACGCCTGAGGTCATTGAGTATTTGTCAGCCTGCCGTAGTGGACGTTTCGAAGCGAGCATAAGTATTTAAGGATCTGGGTCGGGTGGTACACAAGGTTTGAGGTCAAGGGTCCACTTCAAATATGAGCTCGGTTTTCAAGCAGGCAGATATCTCGCCACATAAAAAACCCCGGTAAACGCCATTCCAACTACGACAGTCATCCAGCTGATCATTTTCCAAGTGCATGAGTTGATCTCGTGATGGATGGTCGTGGTGAGCTTGAGCTCCATGCTCGTCAATTTTAGCTCTACGCTTTTGAGGTCTTCTTTGGTGGCAAGTGTAGGAAGAATCGTGTCAAAGCGAGTTTCTAGCATCGTCATTCTGGTTTCCATTGGGTTATCCTAAAAGCTACGGTCAGTCAGTATTTTAAGAGTTTGAGCCTCTATCAAAAATGCTAATGGATAGATTTGTCTTAACTGTTCGCTCTGGAGCCCTAGGCCGGTAAATATCTCGCCACATAAAACACGCCAGCAAAGGCCATACCAACGACGGCAGTCATCCAGCTGATCATTTTCCAGGTGCATGAGGTAATTTCGTGATGGATGGTAGTGGTGAGTTTGAGCTCCATGCCTTTGAGATCTTCTTTAGTGGCTAGTGTCGGAAGAATCGTGTCAAAGCGAGTTTCTAGCATCGTCATTCTGGTTTCCATTGGGTTATCCTAAAAGCTAAGGTTAATCAGCATTTTAAGTTTGCTGGTCTGTGGCACGAATGGTAGGGGATAGTTTTGTCTAGTCGCAATCCCGCAATTGCATTTGCTTACATTTATAGAAAGACATGAAAAATTCAAATATAAAAAATTCGCTTATTCGTAAGGTATCTGCAGCGTTTCTCGCGACTATGTTTGCGGGCTGTCTATCTGCGTCAGCGTTAGCGCAGACGGCCCCTTGGCCGAGTCGCCCGATTAAGATGGTGATCCCGTTTGGCGCAGGCGGCGGCACCGACGTGATTGGCCGTTTTTTGGCGCAAAAACTATCGGAAGGTCTGGGTCAGACTGTGGTGGTTGAAACTCGCCCCGGAGCAGGCGGCAGCCTGGGTAGCGCTGAGGTCGCGCGCGCACCGGCCGATGGTTACACCATATTGCTAGGTTCAAGCTCAACGCACGGCATCAATCCTGGGATGTATGCCAAGCTTCCTTACGATCCAATCGAAGATTTTGAACCGATCGGTTTGATCGCGACTAATTTGTTTGTGATGTCTGTGCCCAAAGACTCACCGGTAAAAACGGTCGCTGACTTGGTGAGGTTGTCGCAGGCGTCACCCGGCCAGTACGATTACGCATCTTCTGGGAATGGCACAACGAGTCACCTTGCAGCTGCGTTGTTTGTTTCGATGTCGGGTGCGAAGCTCACACATATCCCCTATAAAAGTAACGTACCCGGCCTGACTGATTTGATGGCAGGTCGCGTAGCGATGATGTTCGATAATATTACGGCCATGCAACGGCAGATTAGTGCCGGAACAATCCGCCCGTTGGCCACAACCGGGTTAAAACGGACGACGGTATTAAACGATGTCCCGACCTTAGATGAAGCGGGTGTCAAGGGCTATGACCTGAGGGGGTGGTTTTGTTTGCTCGCGCCGGCGGGCACTCCTGCAGAGATCGTGAACAGGCTGAATCAAGAACTTGTTCGAGTCATCGCGATGCCCGAGGTGGCAGAAAAATTGGTTTCTTTGGGTGCAGATCCTGAAACGGGTACACCGCAAGAACTTAAAGCCCTGATCGCCTCTGAAATTGTTAAATACAAGAATATTATCGATCTCGCGGGTGCCAAGGTAGAGTGAATGCAGTTCTGTGCTGCCTCAGCATCTACCCAATATCCTCATCTGAATTTTAGGCGCATCACATGTCTGAACGATCAAGCGGTAACCCCTTTGTCGTGATCTACAAGGCGATCCGAAGTCGCCCGCTCTTGGCGATAAGTGCCGTAGCCGGTTTTATCGCTGCAATGGTGCTGCCCCTTGCGGTGCAGACAGGGGTATGGGTGCGCTTGATCGTTGGCTGGAATATTGGTTCGGTTTTGTATTTGGCTTTGATCATGACCCTGATGACCAGGGCAAACCCAGACGATATTCGTGCAAGAGCGCTGCGCCAAAACGATGGTAAGCGTGTCATTTTGCTTTTGGCGGTTGTGTCGGCTTTTGTATGCTTGGGCTCAATCGTTGAGTTGCTGGCGATCGCAAAAGACTTACAAGGCTTTCATCGACTGTGGCATATTGCTCTGGCAGTTTTAACGGTGCTGACGTCTTGGGTATTTACGCAATTCATGTTCGCGACACATTATGCGCACGAGTATTACTCGGCACTCACACGCGGTCTTGAACCTGGTTTGCAGTTTCCCGGCACCACCTCGCCTGATTATCTTGATTTTGTGTATTTTGCCTGTGTGATTGGCACGTCTGGCCAAACGGCCGACGTCAGTGTTTCAAGCAAACCGATGCGTAGGGTTGGCTTAATCCATTGCGTGCTCGCGTTCTTTTTCAACACAACCTTAATTGCTTTGACGATCAACATTGCTGCGAGTTTGATCTAGCGACGGTAACAAATTGTTACGTTTTTATTTAGGTTGATGCGGTTAGAAATTCTTGTTGGTGCGCTTAGAAATTGAGATAATTTCTGCGTCGCACTTAAGAGGTTGTTTAAATGGAAGCTAGGGTTGTGGCTTTTGAAGAGTTTGCTATTGAAACTCGGCACCGGTTAGCACGTATCGAAACTCGGTTGGACACTTTTGTGACCAAAGCCGATTTGCATCAAGAGCTTCATTCTATGACTTGGAAATTACTAGGCGGGGCAATGAGCGTAGCTTCAGCCCTAGTCGGTATCGTCTATTGGATCGCTCGCAATATTCATTAATACCTTGAACGGCGCTGTTAACGAATGCCAGCGCATCCCTCGTCGCCATAGCACTTAACAGAGGTTCAGCGGCGAAGGGAATTGTGCCCTGTGTCCGTTAAAAGCAAAAGCCCATATTTTATATCTTCTTATAACCAAAAGAAATATGCGGTTTTTGGACGCCTATTTCACGCAAGAGTGCCTTTATAGTTGCAAGCTTTTTGGTTCAGGCAACAATAGGCTGCGCACAGGCTGTATCGTACGAGTATGAACGGCGACGTCTATACGAGATTGCGAAAATCATTGCTTTTGTTTGTCCAGCTCAACTGGTCAGGGGCCAAGTCCTCTTCAGCATTCGTATTTTGCCTGTTTCTTGCGCTTTTTGGGTCAATGTTTTTTGGCGCCGCTCAAGCACAGACGTTTAATCAGCCTCAAAAAGTTGCGACGCTATTTTCAGTGCCATCAGACTTTGAGCACAATCTCTTGAATTTGTTGATATACGCCTTCAGTGCACTCTTGGTATTGTTGATCGTCAGCCTATGGTGGATTGTTCGGCTGCGCAAGCGTGCGCACGAATGTCAAATGACGGTGGATGAGGCCAATCGAAACCGCCGTGAGCTGCTCAGCAAGAATGATTCATTGACGGTTGAGATCGACAGGCTTAAGGGTGTAGAGCTCGAGTTACGCACAAGCGCAGAGCGGTACCGAACTTATATCGAACATGCACCGATGGGGATTTTTGTGACGCATGCTCATGATGCGTTTGCATTCGAGCTTGTGAACCCCGCCATGAGTTTAATGACGGGCTTTTCTAAAAACGAATTGTCGGCGATGCGGCTCACCGAGCTATTTTCTTCAGAGACTTCTACAGAATCGGTTACTTTTTTTGAAAGCATTCATCAAAAGGGTTCAAGCGAAAAAGAAGTGACCTTGCGCAAGAAAGACGGCTCTGTCTTTGTGTCTTACATGCGGGCGATCACGTTGCCCGGTGACTTGGTCATGGGATTTTGCATGGACATCACCGAGCGCAAAATAGCAGAAGAAAAAATTCATAGTCTTGCATTTTTTGATGCCCTGACCGCTTTGCCCAATCGCCGTCGTTTACTTGACCGACTGAGGCTGGCCTTGTCTAGCAGCGTACAAGAGCGCGACATAGGCGCTCTGCTGATGATGGACCTTGATCATTTTAAGAACCTCAATGATACGCTTGGGCACGATGTGGGCGACCGGTTACTGAAACAAGTGAGTCGTCGTCTGATGGATTGTGTGCGTCCAGACGATACGGTATCAAGGGTTGGTGGTGACGAATTTGTGATCATCCTCGAGAAGCTTGGAAATAATGTCGCAACTGCAACCCAGCATGCTCATGAACTCGTTCAAAAGATTCATGCAACTGTGTCGCAGTTATATCCCTTGATGCCGGGACGTGCTGATTACTACATCACTTCAAGCATTGGCCTCACCTTATTTGGTGATCAAGAAAGGTCAATTGATACGTTGCTAAAAAAAGCGGATATCGCACTGTATGAGGCAAAGAAGGGTGGCCGAAACACGTATCGTTTTTTTAGTCCTGAAATGCAGGCCACGATTGATG
Organism: uncultured beta proteobacterium; assembly: GCA_903932425.1. Classification (GTDB taxonomy): domain Bacteria; phylum Pseudomonadota; class Gammaproteobacteria; order Burkholderiales; family Burkholderiaceae_B; genus Zwartia. The sequence continues at coordinate 18,978 of CAIZGG010000096.1, forward strand.
GCAGTACCTCGCTGATTGACGCCTTGAGACGTGCGCTTCGTCAGAACGAGTTCACACTGTATTACCAGCCTCAGGTTAATTCAGCAGGCCGCGTAGTTGGTGCCGAAGCACTGTTGCGTTGGACGCCACCGAATGCTGAGATTATTTCACCCCTTACGTTTATTGCCGCGGCAGAAGAAAGCGGTCTGATTGTTCCGATCGGTGATTGGGTCGTTGAGCAGGGCTTTAAGCAACTCAAGCGTTGGCAGCAACACCCAGAAACAAGCAACTTAAAGCTCTCGATTAATGTCAGTGCTGAACAGTTTCATCACGTTGATTTCGTTGCCAAAATCTTTAACGGAATCGAGCGTTTTAATATCGACCCAAAATGCATCACGCTTGAACTGACAGAAAGCGCCGTTTTACAACGAGTCGATCAAGCGATTGAAAAAATGCTTGAGCTCAAGAGCCGAGGAATCAGTTTTTCTTTAGACGACTTTGGAACCGGATACTCATCCTTATCCTATTTAAAGCTTTTGCCTCTTGACCAAGTTAAGATTGATAGCTCATTTGTGCGTGATATTTCGTTTGACCCGGGCGACGACGCCATTGTGCGGGCGATATTAGCCATGAGTGGTTCGTTGGGCCTAAGCGTCATCGCCGAGGGTGTTGAGACACAAGTTCAGCGAGAGTTTTTGTTTGACCATGGCTGCTTGCATTATCAGGGTTACTTATTTGGTAGGCCTGTTCCGATTGAAAACTTTAACGCCGACGCGTTGACCTCCTCGGTATAGATTTCGGGCTCTCAACAGCGCCAATATCTTGTAGCACCGCTCTTACGCTTCTTGTGCGCGCGTGTCGCAAGATGTCTAAGGTTTTCGCGGCTTGTTCAGGTGTTAGCTTCAGTTGCGCGTTGGCTAAAAATTTTTCTGTAATATCTTCGGCAGACATGGAGCGATCACCTGCTCCTTTGTTGATGGGTACGTCATGATTGAAAATCGTGCCATCTTTCAACTTAACTGTGAGGCGGCCTGAAAAATATTTTGGAAACTGTGATGCTGAATCCGCTTCGCACACTACTTTTCTGGTTAACGTCTGCACCTCAGTATTGGCAAGTGCTTCGGCGGTAAGCTCTTTCAGACCGAAGCGGCCTTTGATTAAGCCCATCGCCACGCAAAATTGCGCACTGAATTTTGCCTCGTAATCTGTCGTGACGTTTTGTTTGGCCTCAGGTGGCTCTGCCACGATGTGCAGTGTTGGCTCGGGCAGAAATGCTGTGACTTCAGCGATTTCGTCGATGCGTCCCGCAAGCTGAGCACTTAAGGCGATGGCCGCTTCGGTGCAGCCGTGGCTAAAGTGGCAAATCGGATATGGCTTAATCGCGGTTTCTAACATCCGCCATTCTTGGCCAAAGGTGTCTACTAATAAAGCCGGTAACGGCTTGGTCTCGTGCAAGTGGGTGTCATACAAGCCGAAGCGGGCCTCATAGGGGCGAGTGGGTGCCACGAAGCCAGCTTGCACCATGTATGCGGCAGTCACGCCCGCTAGGGCTCCCCAGCCTGGATGCATACGCTTCGTCCAAGCGCCTTCTTCTAAAAATGCCTGAACGCCCGAGGTGGTGCTCGCGGCAACCCCTTGCGCTGCGCATAGCTGATCAGGGTCAAGGCCCAGCAATTTGCCAGCGACAACCGCCGAACTGAAGTGGGACACAATCCCGGTGGCATGAAACCCAACGTGATGAAAGCCGCCTTGAACCGAGGCGCCTAGGCGAATAGAGACTTCCATACCCAAAATGTAAGCGCATAGCATGTCATCCCAGCTGGCATCGAGGTGTTCGGCCATGGCCAACGCAGCGGGCAGGCTGGCTACCGACGCGTGAATGATGCTGGCCAGATGGGTGTCATCAAAATCCAAGCCGTGCATGAGCAGACCATTCGCAAACGCAGCGTCGCGTGCGGCAAGCCGCCGTTCTGAGCCAATTACAAAGCAGTCGCCTTGGCCCGCAGCGGCAAATATGCCGGCTAACGATGGTTTGGCAAAGTCTTGCGAATAGGAGGCTAAGGCAAGCCCGAGCGTATCTAGTAAGTGCAGTTCGGCCTTGGCAAAGGTTTCGGGTGGCAGGCTATTAGCGTTGCATTCAAAGGCGCGTTGAGCTACTTTCTGTGCAAGGCTTTGCTCAGACATTTTTGCAGCAGCGGCGTTGCGTTCGGTGGTCATGCCAAATCCTGTTTTAGCTTGGTGTGTAGGCAATATCGCGGCCTGGCACAACCCCAGCAGGTAAACTTTCAATGTGTTGGCAAATGGCGCCAGGCGTGGTGAGCCAAAGTTGATCGCGGTGTTTCATAATATGGTCGATCACACGTCTGAACTGTCTAAGTCGGTAGGGTTGTCCCAAAATAAAGCTATGCAACACAATTGGCATGACCAACGGTCTGCGTGCCGATTCTTCGAGCATTTCATCAAACTGGTCGATCAGGTTTTGGCAATAGAGTTGTGAAGGCGTGCGCCGGGTGACGGCCTCGATCGAATCGTTTAGATCGTGCTGATAAGGTACCGACAAGATCGGGCCATGCGTGGTTCTAAACCAAACGGGTTGATCATCCAGCGACCAATCCATCATGTAGCGATAGCCTGCCTCTTTTAGCAAATCGAGCGAGTGATGCGTTTGTGAAATGTACGGCGCCAACCATCCCATGGGCGGTTTACCTTCGTGGCGCCGAATCGCTTCGGTCGCTTCGGTGATGCAGGCTTTTTCTTGTTCGTAGCTCATGTCGATCTGGCGTTCGGCATTGGTTCTGCCATGCCCCACGATTTCGTCACCTCGGCTGCTAAAGGCTTTAATCATTTCAGGGCAGTAGTCGTAGAGCTCGGTATTAATGAGTAGGGCATACGGAAACTTATAGGCTTGGGCCAACTCAAGTAACCGCCAGGCACCAACCCGATTGCCGTAATCGCGCCAGGCAAAACTGCGAGTGTTTGGGTGTGGGCCCGGGCCGCCGTAGTCGTTGCCGATGCCTTCACCGAAAGAGAAGTGCTCGACATTTAAACTGAAATGCACCGCCAAGCGTTTGCCCTCTGGCCAGCTGTAGTCTGGCCGAGCGTTGATGGGGCTGTAATCATAACGATGGTGTGTTTTAAGCATGATAAGCGTCCGTGGCCTTAATTCAAATTCTCTATTTGCAGTGTAAGTGAAGTCTAGCTTATAGTTCGTGGGTGTTCGCCACTCGTTTGACGGCGCATTTTCGATTTTTTACTGAGGTTTTAAACATGTCTGCACAAGCTGCATCAATGCCCCCCTTTCATTTGGCTTTTCCGGTGCGCGATATCGAAGAAGCTCGTCAGTTTTACGTCGGCGTCTTGGGCTGTGGCGAAGGCCGTAGCGCACCTGATTGGGTTGACTTTGACTTTTATGGTCATCAAGTCGTCGCGCACTTAGCGCCTGACGAATGCGGTCACAAGCAAACCAGCGCTGTTGACGATCACCAAGTGCCGGTGCGCCATTTTGGGGCTGTATTGTCGATCCCTGAGTGGGAAGCCATGGCAACAAAGCTCAAAGCGGTTGGTACAAAATTTGTGATCGAGCCGTACACGCGTTTCAAAGGCGAGGTCGGTGAGCAATCAACCATGTTTTTCATGGATCCGTCTGGCAACGCCATCGAGTTTAAGGCGTTCGCAAATATGAGTTCGCTCTTCGCTAAATAATCACGCGATAGCAGCAGTTGCGCTGCCATTAAATGAAGCGGTGACATCGAATGACTCGGTGACACCTACGGGTTTGGGTGGCTTGCCATCGGCAAGGTGCCCAACCCGAGCGACAGCAATCGGTTCAGTGGTTTACGAAGACGCCTGATGAATCACCCACCATAGTGTCAGCGCTGACGGGCCAAAAAGAATAAGCATGGTGATCCAAAAACCACTTGAAGATGCTGCGTGCTGCGACGTTTCGTGTTGCATGATTGCCTCGTGATCTAAGTATTGTCAGGTCATTATTCAACAAATGATGGCAATGCACAAGCAGCGCTTAGCCTACGGTATTAAAACTGACACCCGGCGTTTTTTGCGTGTTGCATGTTCTAACCTCTTATTCAGCTTTAATTCCGTTCTTTTTCATCAACTCGGTCCACTTGGTGATGTCGGCCTCGATCTCTGAGGCAAAGGCTTGAGGGGTGCTACTGATGGCCTCAGAGCCCTGCTCGGCGAATAGTTTTTGTGTGGCAGGGTCGCGGGCAATACTCGCGACCTCGTTTGCAAGTTTATCGAGAATTGCTTGTGGTGTTCCAGCCGGCGCAAGCATGCCAATTTTTAAGGTCACGTCATAGCCCGGGTAGCCTGATTCGGCTACGGTTGGCACGTCGGGTAGCAAGGGCGATCGTTTGTTGCTGGTCACGGCCAGCGCGCGCAGTTTTCCGCCTCGGATATGTGGCAAGGCTGTTGAGGTGGTTTCGATCATCATTGAAGTTTGCCCTGCTACCGTGTCGGCCAGGCCTGGCGCATTGCCCTTGTAATGGACCGCGGTGAACTGAGCGCCCGAGGCCATCGTTAATAACTCAACGGCTAAGTTTGCCGAGCCACCGCTGCCACCGGTTGCCACGTTGATTTGTTTGGGCTTAGCCTTGGCGAGTGCAATGAGCTCTTGCAACGTATTCACGGGTAATGACGGATGCACTACAACAAAGAGCGATATTTGCGTAAGCAAACTGATCGGCGCAAAGTCTTTATTGGTGTCGTAGGGCAGCGTGGCAAATAAGCCTGGATTCATCGTGTGAGCCGAGGTAATTGTGCCAGTGATTAATAGCGTATACCCATCGGGGGGGCTCTTCACGACAGACTGACTGCCGATAATCGTGCTCGCGCCCGGACGGTTTTCAACAATGACTTGTTGGCCGAGTTTCTCAGACAGCTTCTTTGTGTAGACCCGTGCGGTAATGTCGACGTTGCCGCCTGCCGTGTAGGGCACGACCACTTTAATTGGCCGATTGGGGTAATCAGTTTGCGCGTAGGCCGCTGGTGTTGTACTGAGTAGTAAGGCGCTTGCCGTTAGTAAGATTGAGGCGACGTGCTTGGCGCGACCCTGTGACAGCATTCTTTGAATATTTTGTTTCAAGTATGTCTCCGCAACGCTTCGCGCTTTTACTATTTCAGAGAGTGACGTTAATCTTAATGTGCGACCTCGGTGCTTTAGGAGGCACCCAGTTCCGCGCGCACGAGCCCTGCGCCTTGACTGAGCGCGCAAAGCTTACCGAAGGCAACCTCGCGCGGCAGGTATTTCATGCCACAGTCTGGCGCTGGGATCAGTTGTTCTGCTTTGACGTATTTCAGCCCAGCTCGAATGCGGCTTGCAACTTGTTCGGCCGTCTCAATGTGTTGATGACCTAAGTCCAACACACCGAGCATAATTTTCTTTCCGGCTAAGTCGGCGAGTACACCAAGATCGAGCTTTGGCTGCGCGGCTTCGATTGAAATCTGCGTAGCAATCGAATCGCCCAGACCCGGTAAAAATGAATAGCCCGTTGGCTTCTGTCCTTTGACAACCGCTGCATAGCCAAAGCACAGATGCACAATCGTTGGCACGCTGATGCCCTGTAAAGCACGATTAATGGCTTTGACCGCGTAGCGCTTCGCAGCCTCTGGATCATGGCGTAGCCAGGGCTCGTCAAGTTGAATGAAATCTGCACCGGCGGCTTGTAAGGCCAGTGCTTCGGCGTTTACCGCGGCTGCAAAATCCATCACCATGGCTTCTTCGTCATGGTAGAACTCATCTTTTGCTTGTTGGCCCATGGTGAAGGGACCCGGCAGGGTTACTTTGGTGAGGCGATCGGTGTGAGCTTTTAAAAACTTAAAGTCCTCGACCTCAACAGAGTGCACGCGGGCGATTTTGCCGACCACGCGAGGTATCAGTGTTTCAAGGCCATTTTGTGAGCGGATGACAGCTGGATGTTGGTCGTCGATGCCATCCAAAGAGTTGGCGAAGCGATTCGAATAGCTTTCGCGCCTGATCTCGCCGTCTGTGATGATGTCGATGCCGGCACGCTCCATCTCTTGAATCGCAAGCTTCGTGGCGTCATCCTGCGCAGCTTGCAATTGCTCGGGGGCGACACGCCAAAGCTCGCGTAAGCGCGTGCGCGGGACACCTTGTGAGAGTAGGGCATGGTCAACTAACCAAGCCGGTTGTGGGTAGCTGCCAACGACTGTCGTGGGCAAAATAGGTAAGGTCGTGTTCGTTGTCATACTTTAGTTTGCTGTCGCCCCAGAGTCTTTGACGATCTTCGTCCACTTTGCGAGTTCGGTCACTGTAAAAGCATTGAAATCTTTGGTGTTCATTGGGGTAACGATCAAGCCCAGTTCGATAAAGCGTTTCTGTGTGGCGGGATCATTCAAAATGGTCATCGTCGCGGCATATAGTTTGTCGACGACGTTTTGTGGCAAGCCTGCCGGGCCTGCTAAGCCCCACCAGGGCAGCAGGTCGTAGCCCATAACCGTGTCACTGATTGGCGGCACTTCGGGGGCAATTGGGCTGCGTGTGGTCGTTGCAATGCCCAGAGCCCGGAGGCGACCCGACTGCACGTGGGGATAAATGACGGGCACATGATAAAACGCCATTGAGACTTCGCCGGCAAACAGGTCGCTAAAACCTTGAGTAATATTTTTGTACGGAATGTGTCTGATATCAATGCCGGCCAGAGTTTTTAGTAATTCTCCGGCCATGTGTGGCGAAGTGCCTGAGCCGGCCGAGATATAAGTGAGCTTGCCTGGGTTCGCTTTTGCGTACGCGATTAACTCAGCCATGTTGGTGGCTGGGATTTTTGGGTTAATCGCCAACATGTTTGGCGCGGCCACCATGAGGGCGATATGGGTGAAGTCTTTGATGGGGTCGAAGGGGATATTGGCATAGAGCGCTGGGTTGGTTGCGTGCGTCGCGCTCGTTGAAAACGAGAGTGTGTAGCCATCGGGTGCGGCTTTGGCCGTTGCGTCGGCCGAGATGTTGCCACCCGCACCACTCTTGTTATCGACCACCACAGTCTGACCAAGAATGTCACCTAGCTTTTGAGCATACAGTCTGGCAATCACGTCAGTGGTGGTACCCGCCGAGTAGGGCACAAGAAATTTAATCGAACGGTTTGGATAGTCTTGTGACTGTGCCTGCACATTGAGCGAAGCTAACGTTCCGACTAAAGCGATGGCCAGGGTACTGACCAGCTGAGTCAGCTTTGAGCGTGAAAAGCGCAACATTGTGGTTCCTTTTGATTTTCTGTCTTGATAGTTATTGTTGCAAGACGCCTGTTTGATGGGAGCGCGCTACGCGCTGACCCTCAGCTTTCTACAGAACGCCATGGACGGGCACTCAGGTTTTTTATGTGCTAAGTGTAAAGCGCAAACGGCGCGCGCGGGCAGCTTTTGTATACAGGTGAACCTGTATTGACAGGTCGAAAATAGTCAGAAGCCGCAGTTAACCCCTAAGTCGTTTGATCAGCGCCTCAGTGAACGCAACGGTTGTTGCCTTTCCACCTAAATCCGTCGTTTTCACGTTGTCTTGATTAAGGGTTAGATCAATCGCACTGCGCAAGCGCGTGGCAAGCTCAGAGTGGCCGACATGGTCGAGCATCAAGCCCGAGGCCAAGAGTAAAGAAATCGGGTTGGCAATCCCCTTGCCAGCAATGTCTGGGGCAGTTCCGTGCACCGCTTCAAAAATTGCGACGTCCTTGCCAATGTTGGCACCTGGGGCCAACCCTAGGCCGCCTACCAAGCCAGCGAGTTCGTCCGACAAAATATCACCAAACAAATTCGAGCATAAAAGCATATCGAACTGCCAAGGGTTCAACACAAGTTGCATGGCACAGGCGTCAACAATGCGGTCATCGACTGCGACACGGCCTTCGTATTCGCGCGCGACGTCGCGAGCCTCTTCCAAAAATAATCCCGTTAAGACTTTCAGAACGTTGGCTTTGTGCACGATCGTAATTTTTTTGCGGCCATGCTTCACCGCATATTCGAAGGCATAGCGCGCGATACGATTAATGCCAACACGGGTGTTGGCCCCCGAAGACAACGCCACCGCGCGTGGGTCATCGCCGACCGGCAGATAGTGCTCATGCGCTACATAAAAACCTTCAAGGTTTTCGCGAATCAATACGATGTCGATTTTCTCAAAGCGCCCAGGAACAATGGTCAGAGCCGGACGTACATTGGCGTATAAACCAAAGGTTTCACGCAACCGAACGTTGGCTGAACGAAAGCCCTCGCCAATTGGTGTCGAGAGCGGACCTTTCAGTGCCAAGCCATTTTTACGAATGCTATCGAGCAACGGCTGCGGCATCGGGTCGCCGCAGGTGTTGAAGGCGGCCATCCCGGCAAGTTGAGTCTCCCAAACGAAAGGGGCGCCCAAGGCTTCGAGAATAGCGACTGTTGCTTTGACCACTTCAGGGCCAATGCCATCGCCTGGGATCAGGGTGGCTGGGATGGGGTTCAGTGTGGTCATGGGCGTCAGAGTTTAGGTGAGTACCAAAAACTCAGTTTAAGACAAAAATCTAAACGTGTTGCGCCGATCACGGACCGATCTAAGAGAAAAATTTACTCCAGAAGGGCGCGGCATACCTCATCGCAGTACGTTCATGGCATCAGGAGGCGCTAAGCCCGCTAGTACCGCAATGATATTGTCTGCAGCACGCTGTTCAATCGCCAGACGTACCGAGCGCACTGCTGAACCTAGATGAGGGGTGAAAACAGTTGACGGATGCGCAAGTAGTTTTGGCTCGATTGCGAGCGGTCGGTCGCTAAGCGCCCAATCCTCACACGCAAACACATCTGCAGCGTAGCCACCAAGAGGGCCGTCTTCGAGGGCCAGAGCAACGGCGTGTTCGTTGACGACCGAGCCGCGCCCCACATTGATTAATAATTGACCTGGCTTACTTTGCTGCAAGTGTTCGTGATCAATCAAATTCAGAGAGCTTTCAGTGAGAGGTACCGCCACAAAAACATAATCAGCGTGCTGCAGGGCGTACGTCAGCGTGCATGACTTAATACCGTCTAAGGAGTTGTCTGGATCAACGCTTAGGATTGCATTGCAACCAAAGCCTGTCAGTCGTTGGGCGATGGCTTGGCCAACGAGCCCAAGGCCGACAATTGCAACGGTAGCCTTATGTAGGCCCGTGCCAAAGAATTGTGCACGCCAGCCATCGAACGCGTGCGTGCGAAGCTGTTGGTCGCCTAAACGTATATGCCTGCCCAAAGCGATCGCCAGACCAACTGCGAGTTCTGCTGTAGGCTCGGTGAGCAGATCTGGCACGATGCTGACCCAAATACCGCGCTGTGTGCAGGCCGCCACATCGTAATTATCAAACCCTTTTAACGCACAAGCCACGATCTTGAGTTGTGGTGCTTGTGCCAATAATGCCGCGTCAACACGGTCAGTCATGAAGCCCATCATGGCCGTAGCTGCCGACAGGTGCCCGGCGAGCTCGCTAGGCTGCCAAGGTTCAAGCCTAGGGTTCATGATCACTTCCCCATGCTGCTCAAGGCGCTGGCGAACTTCGTCATGAATCGGGTTGGTCACCACAATTTTATTAGGCATATTTATGTTGATGGTGATTCATTCGATCACCAAAGTTTGTTAGATGTTGTTAAGTTGATTACTTCAGAGCTTTACGCAATGCGCCGCCCAGCCCATCTACGACGATGACACAAGCAAGAATGGTTAGCAGAATCGCTGAGACCTGGTCATAATGAATGAGCCGCAGCGCCGCCATCAACTCAAAGCCAATTCCGCCGGCGCCTACGATCCCTAACACTGCAGAGGCACGAAAGTGGTACTCCCAACGATAAATCGTAATGTCGGCTAGTTGCGGTAACACCTGCGGTAGCACGGCGTGAATAATCACCTGAAACCCATTTCCTCCGGCGGCACGTGCGGCTTCCAGAGGTTTGGGATCGACGTGTTCGATTGCTTCTGCGTAAAATTTGCCGACCATCCCGACTGAATGTAGCGCCAGCGCCAATACGCCAGGTAGGGCTCCAAAGCCAACCGCTGCGACAAACAGAATCCCTAAAATGATTTCGGGTACCGAACGCAAGGCCGATAACAGTACACGCGTGATCCTAGCTAGCCATACGCTCGGAGTAGTATTGGGTGCGGCCAGCAACGCGAGGGGTAATGAAAGACAGACGGCTAGCGCCGTGCCGGCAATCGACATCGCCAGCGTGTCCACTAGCGGTTTTAGCCAATGTCGCCAGCGGCCGAAGTCTGGTGGCACCATTTCTGACGCTAGTTGTGCAATGGCTGGCCCGCCATCAATTAGTCGTGTGAGATCAAAGGCGCCGCAGATCCAAAGCGCGGCTAGGCACACGGCAAGCACGGCGAGCACAAGTCTTCGTTGGCGTCGTTGTGCGCCCTGCGCACTACTTAGAAGGGTCGCGTAGTGAGGCTTAAGTGACGGCATTGCTTCGCTTAAGGGCATTACTTCATTTTTCCCAGATCAAGCTTCAGGATTTTTGCGGTTTCGCGTAAAACATCGTAAGCCTTGTCATCAGTCGCTACAAAACCTTCAACGCGAAACGATTTCAGCACTTCTTTATCTTGAACGTTTAAAAAAGCATCGCGAATAGCTTGCTTAAGCGCGGGCGTGAGATTGCCTTGCATCACAATTGGATAGTTTGGGATGGGTTCTGAGAGAGCAAGCTGCACGATCTTGGTAGGGTCGATGACATTTTTGGTGACTAAAGTGTCGTAGATTGGCTTTGATAAAGCCCCTGCGGGGACTTGTCCCGCCTGTACTGCGCGTGCGACTGCATCATGGGTCCCCAGAAAGACGGGTTTGTAATCTTTGTCGCCGTCTAGCTGGGCAGTTTTGAGCAAATAGGCGCGCGGGGCAAGGTGGCTCGAGGTTGAGGCCTGGTCACCAAAGGCGAAGGGTTTGCCCTGGATGTCACTCAGCGTTTTGACCGCACTCGCCGAATTGGCAATTAAGATCGACTGATAGGTTGGAGCGCCGCGCTCAACACCCACAGCAAATGCCTCGATCTCTGGGGCGCGTGACTTGGCTAACACGTAAGAGAATGGTCCAAAGTATGCGACTTCAATACGACCAAATCGCATCGCTTCGATCATCGACGAATAGTCAGTTGTGACGATAATTTCAATTTTTTTGTTCAGCGTGGTCTCTAAATAAGTCTTTAGCGGCTGAGCATTTTGTATCAACGTGGCGGCGTTTTCATCTGGCAGCAACGCAACGCGCAGGGTTGAAGGATCGCGTCCCTGTGCTAAGGCCTGATTAGCCATGAAGCAAAAGAATACAACCCCGGCAGACATAAACGAACGACGACTCATGGTTAGACCTCAACGAGTGATGATTGCAGAAAAGACCCAGGCATTGGCAAAGCCTTGGCAGTTATTGCCGAGTTGCCTGGCTGGTGTTGATACAAATTTTTAATGTGTAGCTCTGTGAACTCGGATGCTGAGCCATCAAACACAACGGAGCCCTGCTTGAGACCAATAATTCGATCGGCAAACTGTCGGGCGAAATCAACTTGGTGCAGGCTCACGACTGCGGTCAAGCCATCCGACTTACAAATGTCATGCAGCGATTGCAACAATCGCAGGGAGGTATTTGGATCAAGGCTCGCGATTGGTTCATCGGCTAGTAACAATTGTGGCTGTTGAATCAATGCTCTTGCCATCCCAACGCGTTGCTGTTGGCCTCCGGATAGCTGATCGGCACGCTCTAACGCCCGATCCAATAGGCCGACACGTTCGATCGCCGCGAGGGCCAGCTCTTTCTCAGCCTGTGTCCAGGGGCAAAACATCCGCCAGCCAGCGTGGTGGCCTAGTCTGCCAAGTAATACATTGCTCAGAACGCTTAGCCGGCCAATTAAATGATGCTGTTGAAAAATCATGCCGGTCTGACGGCGATGCTGTTTTAGGGTTGAGGGCTTGGCGATATTCCCCAGCCCTGCGGCAGTGACGCTGCCGCCGGTTGGCTTGACCAGACCGTTGAGTGCCCGCAAAAGTGTCGATTTTCCTGCGCCCGACGGACCGAGCAACACCACAAAAGATCCCTGGGCTATGTTTAGGGTCGTGCTCTTGAGCGCCGGTAGATTGTTTTTGTAGGTGACCTCTAGAAGCTTTGTGCAAATGATTGAGTTAGCCTGCACAGGATCGTGGTTAGAAAGCGATTTTTCTAGATTCATCTCTTCTTTTTGATCTCATCACTGTATTGACAAGGGTTCAATGACAATTCCTTTTTCTTGAATCGTTGGTATTATGGTGACCTGAAATGACAGTTGTGTGACTGGCTTAGTGCGGCTGTGAAGCTGTCGTCTGCGTCAATCAACACCTAATGGACTGTTGACACCAAGAGACTTCCAAAACGAGACTGATGATGAATTTGACCCCAGCCCAACTTGATCAGTTTGATAAAGACGGTTACCTGTTTTTTCCTGGCTTGTTTACCCCTGAAGAAACTAAGACGCTGAACGCTGCCGTACCAGAGCTGTACAGCCGGCGCGAGGCGTTTAATGTGCGTGAAAAAGATAGCGATGCAGTGCGCACCAATTTTGCTGCCCATATGTATAGCGAGCCCTTCGCCAAGCTAGGTCGTCATCCGCGCATGATCAAACCGGTTGAAGAGATGTTTGGCGAAAAGCTCTACATGCATCAGTTCAAAATTAACGGCAAGATGGCGTTTGAAGGTGATGTGTGGCAGTGGCATCAAGATTACGGTACTTGGTTAAACGATGACATGATGCCGACTGAGCGCGCCATGAACGTGGCCATTTTCTTGGATGATGTGAATCCTTACAACGGGCCACTGATGTTTATCCCCGGTAGCCACAAAAAGGGCGTGATCGAGGCCAAGCATGACCTCACTACAACGAGCTATCCACTCTGGACGGTCGATAACGCATTGATCACACAGCTGGTCGCGCGCGCGGGCGACAAAAATGGTGGAATCGTCAGCCCAACAGGCCCGGCGGGCTCAATGATTTTGTTCCATAGCTGTTTGGTACATGCTTCGGCCAGCAACCTCTCACCCTGGAACCGCAACGCGGTCTACTTAAGCCTCTGTGCGGTCTCTAATCATATTCGTCGCCACAAACGCCCCGAATACATCGCTCATCGTGATTTCGCACCGATCGAATGCCTTCCCGATGACTGTCTGACCAAGTCTTATCCAGTGGATTTGCCTTGGGGTAAAGGGATGCCCGCCAGCGCGCTCGAAACATCGCTTGAAGAATTGCAGGTGACCGCATGAGCTTGCATGCAAAGCTTCTAGAACGCGCCTCGGCAAATCGACCAATCCGTATTGGGTTGATCGGGGCAGGTAAATTTGGTTCGATGTATCTGTCGCAAATCCCGCGTACGCCAGGCGTCCACTTGGTGGGGATTGCCGATTTGTCTCCGGCAGTGGCGCGCACCAATCTTGCTCGCGTTGGTTGGGAAGCAGAGCGTTTGCAAGCGAAGTCGTTGGACGACGCCGTCAAAAACGGTACAACGTTTATTTCTGATGACTGGCAAGCGTTGGTGCGCCATCCTTCCGTTGATGTCGTGGTTGAGTGCACGGGCTCGCCGATGCACGCTGTTGACCACATCCTTGAGGCGTTTGCGCATAAAAAGCATGTTGTGAACGTCACCGTCGAAGCTGACGCTTTCTGTGGCCCGTTACTTGGCTCGCGTGCCTTAGCCGCTGGCGTGGTTTATTCACTTGCCTTTGGCGATCAACCGGCATTGATTTGTGATTTGGTTGATTGGGCTCGTACATGCGGTTTTCCGGTCGTGGCCGCAGGCCGTGGCCACAAATGGCTACCGCATTTTTCTGAGTCGACTCCAGAAACCGTTTGGGGTTTTTATGGCTTAACGCCCGAGCAAGCCGAGCGTGGTGGGTTAAATCCAAAAATGTTTAATAGCTTTCTAGATGGCTCTAAGCCATCGATTGAAAGCACAGCCGTGTCAAACGCGACGGGCTTGGGCGTGCCGTCTAACGGTTTGCTGTATCCGCCCGCAAGCGTTGAAGATATCCCGTTTGTGACAAGACCCATCAGCGAGGGTGGCGTGCTTGAGCGTAAGGGCATGGTTGAGGTCATTTCAAGTCTTGAAAAAGATGGTCGTGTGATTCCGTACGATATCCGTATGGGTGTGTGGGTAACGGTTGAGGCCGAAACTGACTACATCAAGAATTGCTTCGAAGAATACAACGCGCATACCGACCCAACCGGGCGCTATTTCACACTTTATAAGCGCTGGCATTTAATTGGTCTTGAAGTCGGAATGAGCGTCGCCAGTGTGGCGTTGCGTGGCGAGGCAACTGGTGTGGCCACCGGCTGGAACGCCGACGTGGTGGCAACAGCTAAACGTGATTTGAAGCCAGGCGATATGCTGGATGGTGAGGGTGGCTATACGGTGTGGGGTAAGTTGTTACCCGCTTCAACCTCTAAGCGTATGGGCGGCTTGCCGCTCGGTATGGCGCACAACGTTAAAGTGGTGCGGGCCGTCGCAAAAGGGCAGAGCTTGTGCTGGGATGACGTGCAAATGGATCCCAACACTGCAGCGTTCAAGATCAGGCGCGAGATGGAATCAGCCTATACTTTTTGAGGCCTTGGCGAGCCGGTTTGAATGGTTAAAAAAATTAATTCAAACCGGCCCAAACGCTTTAGATGTGGATCCCACTGACTGCGATTGTCAAAGTGACTCATACGCGCTTGCCTAAATCAATTCGGTAAAATTGCCTAGTCGTTCAGATGATCTACTCATTGAAAGCACCTCGAGAGAAAACGATATGAATGTGCACACACGAGATGCACAAGGTCTCGACTTAGATGTTAAAGCGGGTTGCTTATTTTGCGATGCTCAGCGAACCGACCGTGCGCGCATTGTCGAAGAAAATGAACTGGCGTACGCAACGCGTGATGCATACCCTGTCACGCCTTTTCATACATTGTTTATTCCGAAGCGGCATACGATCGATTACTTCGGTTTAACTGAGGCTGAAGTCGCCGCGATTCATGCGCTTATTCATTCGCAAAAAAAAATAATCGATGCGCTGGACCCAACAATTGGCGGCTACAACATCGGTATGAACTGTGGTGAAATCGCTGGGCAATCTGTTTGGCATTGCCATGTGCATTTGATCCCAAGGCGCTTGGGTGACACAGAATTTCCGAAAGGCGGCGTGAGGCACGTGATCCCCTGGAAAGGACGTTACATCGATCCAAACGGCTGATCGACTGGCCAATCAATCAGCGCCGGGTTCTCATCTTCGGGTAAGAAGAATCAATCTGAAGCAAACGCACCGTATTGCTTTGGTGCAAGGCCTTGGGCGGTAACCTGAGGCTGCTTGTTCACGACTTGTGACTCTATTACAGCGCAAAGCTATCGATCTGTATAATATATTTTTAAGATATATCTAGCTGTTTTTAAGATATTTATCGGATTGTATTAAGAAGTTTCGATTTTCCCCAAACTGATTTGCATGACTTTGCGGTGATCTGACTCGACTTGCTGAGGCCACCGTCAGGTGTTTCGAACTGAGGCGATTCGACGCTACTTGTTTCGTTTCAACATGTTTGGCTTGGACTGATAAATGGAACTCAGACAACTTCGCTATTTTTTAGCCATCGCTGAGCACGGCACGTTTTCAAAAGCGGCTAGTAAAGTGTTTGTGGCGCAGTCAGCGCTCAGCCATCAGTTGGCTCAGCTTGAAGACGAGCTTGGCGCGCGCCTCTTTGAGAGGTCTCGTCGAGGCGCAGAGCTGACTGAGGCGGGCGTAGTGTTTCATGCCTATGCGCTCTCGATTTTGCGACAAGTCGAAGACGCTGCCTCAAGCGTGTCTGGGCTAACCGATTCACCGGCAGGTAAAGTGGTGTTTGGGATACCGCATAGCGCCTCACAAGCACTTGCTTTGCCGTTATTAAACGCCGTTCGCCAAGAGCTACCTAAGGTGCAACTCGAATTGACCGAAGAGTTAACTGGCAACTTGACCCGCCAACTATTGGCAGGCTCGTTGCATATGGCGATTTTGTTTGATGACGGCGCCCTTGACGACTTTATTTCAGAGCCCTTGGTAGCTGAGAAGATGTCGCTGATCTATCGCGCAGACGCGGGTGATAAACAGACTAGGGCAAACATCTCGTTTCGTGAGGCCTTAGCCAAGCCGCTGATTCTGCCTGCTCAACCACATGGCGTTCGGCCACTGATTGAACAGCAGGCGGCTCAGGCAGGTTTGCTTGCGCCCAATGTGGTGGCTGAAATTAGTTCCATCAGTATCTTGCGCACCTCGCTGCTTGCTGGACTAGGTTGTACGATCTTGCCCGTCATGCCCTTAAAGGCAGAGCTCGATAGCGGCGCCTTGATTGCTCGGTCCATTCGTGCCCCTGGTGTGCAAAGGGTGGTGGCACTCTGCCGCTCGCGACATATTCCGCTTTCAACCGCAGCCGCTTCGGTGGGGGCGTTGGCTGCCAAGGTGGTGCGTGCACTTTGCCAACAAGGTTTATGGGTGGATGGTCGTTATATTGGTCGGTAAGCTGGGTGTCTTTGCCTTGGGCTAGCCGTCTGTCCGAGCGATGGATCTAAGCCAGCAGGCGCCGAATTTTTGCGCTAAGCATATCGACTAACAAGACCAGTCCAATCATCACTAATAAGATCGAACTGGTTTCTGACATCTTGAATAGGCTGAGGTAATACGACAGCATTTGACCAAGTCCGCCCGCTCCAACAATGCCCAACACGGTGGCCGCGCGGATATTGTTTTCCCAGCGGTAAAGCGTGTAGCTCACCAACTGCGGAGCGATTTGCGGAATTTGTACAAAAAAGAAAATCTTGCTGCGACTAATGCCGCGTACGCTGAGGGCAAACTCATTTTCTTTTGGAGCGTTTTCAAGCGCTTCGGCAAACATGCGGCCTAAGACGCCCGTCGTATGCAGTGCGAGCGCCAAGGTGCCAGACATCGGCCCTAGGCCGGCCGAGATCAACAGTAACGCCGCCCACATCAGCTCTGGAACGCTACGCAGCGCACTCAGCATCCAGCGGGCGCTCGAGCGAAGCAGGCTAAAGCGGGCAGGCGAACGTTTGCTTGCCGGAATTGCTAGGGCGAGCCCAAGGATAAACGCGATGAGTGTGCCCAAAGCCGACATCGCGAGTGTTTCAAGTGCA
This sequence comes from uncultured beta proteobacterium, assembly GCA_903932425.1. Taxonomy (GTDB): domain Bacteria; phylum Pseudomonadota; class Gammaproteobacteria; order Burkholderiales; family Burkholderiaceae_B; genus Zwartia. Next base: position 36,094 of record CAIZGG010000096.1, read on the forward strand.
GCGGGCAATAGTTTTAACCAAAACGCACCAGACCAATTGGGCTGAGTCAGCTCACTAATGAATAGCCCCATCTTGCGCAAGCTGCCAGGGTTAAAAAAAGTAGAAAATTGTAGGTTGAGGCTTGCGAAGCTAGCGATAATCAAGCCGCAACACGCAACGAAAAAAAATATTGCTTTCGGTCTCATGATAAAAACTTTCTTAACCAGGCGCTGACAAGATCAGAACACCAAACCAGAAGTAAAAACACAATCAGGATGGTTAACACCTCAGAGCCATTAAACATCTTTAATGAGGCATCCATCATCTGGCCCAGCCCGCCTGCGCCAACGAACCCAAGCACGGCCGACGAGCGAATAGCACACTCCCAGCGATAAATCGTGTAGCTCGTCAGTTCATCGGCGTTTTGGGGTAACAGGGCATAAAACAAAGTTTGCAGACGCCCCGCGCCGTTGCGCATCAAGGCCTGCGCGTTGCTTGAATCGCCACTTTCGAGGATTTCAGCGTAGACCTTGCCCAGCATACCGGCATAGGTCAGTGCAATGGCCAGCACCCCTGTTGTTGGCCCGAGGCCTACAACGCGTACAAAAATTAAGGCCCAAATGAGTTCAGGCACGCTGCGTAAAATAATCAGAATAGCGCGAACAATTTCACGTACCGCCGAGGGCAAAAATTGCATGCGACCTGTGAGAGCGGATAGTGATAACACTCTGACGGCGAGAACCGCGAGCGGTACAGCCAGAACAATGGCGAGTGTGATGCCGACCGTTGCCATGGCAACTGTACGCCAGGTTTCATGCGCGACTTGAATTAAAAAATCAGGCGAAAGATTAGGTGGAAAAAAAACTCGCCAAAAAATTGCTAGTTTGTTTGAGACTTTCTGAACCCCATAGCGTCCAGATTTTGAACTCGGTCCATTCGAGCGTAGGCCACAAAATGAGCAAGGCAACAATGGCACCTGTTAGACGGCGTGACCAAGCAGGATCGCGTAGCCGTTTAGCAGCAGCGGTGGGGGCATAAGGGGCCGGCGTAATCAAGGTAGTGAGCGTGTAGAGTGTCGGTCGCAGATCAGCGGCAGACCGGAGCAAAGGCAGGGCGCGTGATTGTGCTACCCGCCGTTTGCTCGGCATCAAAGGCGTGATCGACTTCGGGTTGATGACTGTAGAGCTCGTCTAACAACGCGGGTGTCACTTGCGTCACGGGTAAGTCAAATTGAATGTGGCCTTGCGCCAGGCCAATGATGCGTGGAAAAAATTTCAAGGCCATTTCAACATGGTGTAGCGTCGCTATTAAAGTCGCCTGGCGGTCGTGAGCTGTCTGGCACAAAGCGTCCAAGGCTGATCGCCGCGCTGTGGGTCAAGCGCAGATAAAGGTTCATCTATCAGTAAAGGTTGAGCATTTGAGATCACGGCACGTGCAAGACCGACCCGCTGTCGTTCGCCTCCGGACAATCGATCAACGCGCTCAAAAAGCTTTTCTGCTAAATCGAAGCGAGCCAAAGCGTCTTGTAAGGCTTGCAGATTGGCGGGGTAAATCAGGTTGCGCACGCTTTGAAGCAAGCTGAACTGAGGGAGTTGGCCCGCGAGCACCGAGGTGACGACGCGTTGACGGGGCACGAGAGGGGCAATTGCTACGCAAGAGCGTGGGCGGGTGGCGTACTGAAACCCGTTTTAGGTGAATCTTCATGGTCGAGGGTCTAACCCGATCAGGCAATGAGGGCGCAAAATTTTCAAGACGAAGGCTTACTTTAACAAGCCAGCATTTGCGGCAGCAGCCTCGATATCTTTGTAGTTTTCAGTTTTAGTCGGAACAAATTTCGTGGCACGTTGCAGCGCGAGAATCTCTTTTCCTTCTGGTGTGTCGGGGCTTAACGCTAAAAAGGCGTCTGTTAACAGCTTGCGCTTGGCTTCGGGCATCGCGCTATGCACAGTCCAGTTGTAATCAAAATAAGTGGGTGCGTACCGTGGAAAGGAAACCAAGCATAGTGAGTGTCCTGAGTAAATTGAAATGAGACGTCAGTCGACGATAAGTTATACCCCATGATACAAGTATCAGGGTCTTTTGACTTCCCTCGACCATCAGCCTGTTTGAGCTAGAGTGCGCAGGTCCTGAAACCTGAGTAGATGTCGCGACGCTCAGGCGTAAAGAAGTTGCGATACTGAACGTGACGTAAAACATGGTGGGTGACGCGGGCGGCGCCGCGCAATACTTTGCGGGTTCCGAACCAGGGGGCAGAGTAGTCGGCGTAGGGGTGCACAACGAAACCGTCGAAGGGCTCAAAGGTATCTTGAGTCCATTCCCAGACATTGCCCCAGTTGAAGTCGCCGAGGCTTCGGGCAGCGCGATCCCATTCGGCTTCAGTAGGCAAACGGCATTGAGCCCAAGCGCAATACGCTTGCGCATCATCCCACGAGAGATGAACAGCGGGTGCCTGCATGGGCATGGGCCCCCAGGCGCCAAAAGTTTGTACTTCAAAGCTTGAGCCAGCGCGTCGAACATAAAGCGGTAAGCGATACCCGGTGGCCTCAACAAACGACATGTACTGCTCCCAACAGACCGGCTCAAGGCTGATTTCAAACGCCTTTAGTGCGGCTGAGCGCGCAACCAGTTCATTATCAAAACAAAAGTGGTTCGGCGAAGAACCCAGCGACCAACGTTGCGCGGGCAGGTGCGCGGTGGCTGTACAGGGCTCAGATACGCTGGCGTTGGCATTGCCGTTTAAGTGTACCCACACCGTTTCAAAGGGTATTGCAAGCGCCTGTGCCATATAGGCACTTGCTTCAAGGTGCATGGCTTCGTGCTGCAGGGCGAGCCAGTAAAAATAAAGTGCAGGACTGCCGTCGGGTTCCTCTTGCAACAGTTCAAGAGTTTGCTCGAGGGTTTGTGCAGCGTACGCCAGGCAAACGTCTTGTGTTAGAAGTGCTTGATCCCAGCGGGAGACATGTTGTACTTTAGCGCTGTCGAACCATTGGTCTGCGTGAGCAAGTAGCGAATCGTTTTTACCCTGAGCGATTTGCAGTGCCACACCTTGAGAGCGTTGTTGATTGCGAGCAATCCAGTGCTCTTGAAACCATGCAATGTGACCAAGCTCCCAAAGCGGTGGATTGAATTCTGGTTTGTAAGGGATCTGTAGCTTGTTGGCGCGGGCGTACGCTTGAAACGAGCTCAGCGTATGGGTTCGCAGTTCGTGCAGTGCTGCAGTCAGTTCTTTGGCGTTAGCCTGACGCATCCTTTTTACTTACCTTAAATGTTTATAGCCGCTCAACGTCGCAAGCCCAAGATCGTGATTGTAAGTCCGGCGCTTGCCCGTGCCAATAACGGCAATTGGCAAACGGCCCGGCGCTATGCTCGTATGCTGTCAAACATTTGTTCGGTGCGAATCCTACAAGAGTGGGATGGCAACGAGACTGATGACGTCTTGATTGCCCTGCATGCGCGCCGTAGTTACGCGTCGATTGCCGCATGGCATGCTGCGCGCGGCTCGAGGGGGTTGGTCGTGGTTCTAACCGGCACCGACCTGTATCGCGACATTCAGCAAGACTCGCAGGCCCAGCAGTCGTTGCAATGGGCCGCCCGGCTTGTGGTGCTGCAAGCCGCCGGTTTAGCCGAATTGCCGATTGCTGTGCGTGATAAGGCTCAAGTGTTGTTTCAATCGACCACCACCCGCCAGACACTCGCCAAAGCTAAACATCGTATACGGGCTGTGATGGTGGGGCATTTGCGTGCTGAGAAGTCTCCTCAGACTTTTTTCGAAGCTGCGGCCTTATTAGCTGATCACACTGACCTTGAACTACGCCACATTGGTGGCGAGCAAGACCCCGCCTTAGCGCAACAAGCCCATCACACCGCAGCTCGCTATGCAAATTATCAGTTTTTAGGTGCACAAAGCCATGAACAAGCGCGGCGATATATCCAACGCTCGCACGTTCTGGTTCACTCAAGTGTGATGGAGGGCGGCGCTCACGTCATCATGGAGGCGATCTGCAGCGGCGTACCGGTACTGGCCTCGCGGATCGCTGGCAACATTGGAATGCTCGGTGAGGACTACGCCGGATTTTTTACAGTCGGTGACGCGCACGACTTGGCGAGCTTGCTATTGAAATTTAGAAATGAACCAGTATTCGTGGGGCGATTGCTAGAGCAGTGCGCCGCGCGTGCACCTATATTTTCGCCTGCTCGTGAACGTAGCGGATTGATTACAATCGTTCAAGATCTTATCCTCAAGGAACCCTCATGACCACCAACGAACCTCGTCTGACCTCGCTCTCGCACGGCGGTGGCTGTGGCTGCAAAATCGCTCCGGCGGTGTTGTCTGAGATTTTAAAAGGCACCTTGCAAATGCCGATCCCGAAAGAGTTGATGGTGGGGATCGCGACGGCAGATGATGCAGCGGTATACAAGCTCAATGATCAACAAGCGCTGATTGCGACGACTGATTTTTTTATGCCTATCGTTGACGATCCTTATGATTTTGGTCGCATCGCAGCGACCAATGCAATCAGCGACGTCTATGCCATGGGCGGCAAACCGATTTTGGCATTGGCTCTCGTAGGTATGCCGATCAATGTCTTATCGACCGACACGATCGGAAAAATTCTGGCTGGTGGCGCATCGGTGTGCAACACGGCGGGCATCCCGATCGCGGGTGGCCACACCATTGATTCAGTCGAGCCTATTTATGGTTTGGTCGTGCTAGGGTTGATTCACCCTGATCGCGTCAAGCGTAATGATGGTGCACGCAAGGGCGATGTGATGGTATTGGGTAAGCCGATTGGTGTGGGGATTTTATCGGCGGCACTAAAAAAAGAGGCGCTCGATGCAAGTGGTTACGAGTCAATGCTTGCGAACGCAACCAAGCTCAACACCCCAGGCCCTGAGCTTGCGGAACTGTCGGGTGTCCATGCCTTGACCGATGTCACGGGCTTCGGGTTGGCCGGACATGCTCTAGAGCTGGCGCGCGGTGCCAATCTGACGGCGCATATCAAGTGGGCAGACGTACCCTTGTTACCTAACGTGTCTGATTTAATTCGGGCGGGGATGGTGACTGGTGCCTCAGGTCGGAATTGGGATGGTTATGGCAACGAAATTAAGCTTGCGGCAGGCCTGCCTGCTGATTGTCAAACGCTGTTGTCTGATCCCCAAACAAGTGGTGGGTTATTGGTGTGCTGTTCACCCGAAACTGTGCCTGAGGTCCTGGCCGTGTTTAACCGCCACGGGTTTAAAGATGCCGCTGTGATTGGCAACATCGGCGAGGCGCAAGCGACTCGTCTGTTGATCGAGTGATGACCAGGCGAGATGCTCGGTTTAGATCATGCGAGTGATGCCCGTCGAGTCACCTGTGGCGCGGCGGGTTCTGCACAAGCGTTGCAGCTGGCTTGAGCAACTGACTCTTTTTGTTGTGTTGGCGCTGGCGCTGGCACAGGTTTCGGTTGCGCAGACTTTGGTGGTTGGCTCAAAGCGCTTTACCGAGTCATACATCCTGGGCGAGATTATTAGCCAGTCTGTCACATCAGCCGGTCATGACCGCGTGGTGTTGAAGTCTGGCTTGGGTAACACCGGCATTTTGCTATCTGCCTTAGTAAGCGGTGAAATAGATCTTTACCCTGAATACACCGGCACCATTACGCGCGAGATTTTAAAAACCGAGCAGGTTTTGTCGCTGGCAGAGATCAACCAACGTCTATTGCCAACTGGGCTTCAGGCGGGCGTCTTGCTTGGCTTTGATAATTCTTATGTGCTGGCAGCGCGTCGTGAACTCGCCGAAAAATTACAGCTTCGTAGCATCGCGGATTTGGCGAAGCACCCCGAGCTTAGGTTGGGTTTTTCGCATGAGTTTATTGGTCGAAGCGATGGCTGGAAAGGCTTGGCAAACAGGTATCAACTCGCTCAATTTTCACCCAAAGGGCTAGATCATGGCCTTGCCTACGAGGCAATCAAGGCTAGACAAATAGATGTGATGGATGCCTATGGCACTGACGCAAAGTTGTTGCGTGATGGGTTGGTGGTGCTGCGCGATGAGCTAACGTTTTTTCCAACTTATGAGGCGCTCTTGTTGTATCGCTCAGAGGTGCCAACTAAATTTTCGGCTTCGTGGCAAGTGCTCTTGGGACTGCAGTATAAGATCCCACAACAGACGATGCGTGAGCTCAATGCGCGCTCAGAAATCGACGGCCAGCCTTTTGCTGCGGTCGCTCGTGAGTTTTTGCAAGCGCAATCCTCAAGTGCAAAAAACTCAACGCTGATAAACGAGGGTGCCGCACCCCCCGAACGTGCTCTGGCTCAGCAGTCGTTTATTCGCCTGCTGTTCGGCGCCGATTTCTGGCGCTTAGGTACTCAACATCTGTTTTTAGTGTTGGTTTCATTGCTGTTGGCGATTGCTGTGGGGATCCCGTTGGGTGTATTGAGTTTTTATCGACCCAGGGCAGGGCAGGTCGTCTTGTCGATCACCAGCGTGATTCAGACGATCCCGTCACTTGCGTTGCTGGCTTTTTTAATTTCATTGTTCGGTTTAATCGGTACCGTCCCTGCTATCGTGGCCTTGTTTTTATATGCACTGCTGCCCATCATACAAAGCACGCATGCGGGGTTGAGCGAAATCTCACCGTCTATGCGCCAAGCCGCTCAAGCACTCGGGTTGAGCGCGCGTGATCAGCTTTTTCTGATCGAGCTACCGTTGGCACGCACGATGATTTTGAGTGGCATTCAGGTTTCGGCAGTATTGAGCGTTGGTACCGCAACAATCGCCGCCTTTGTAGGCGCAGGCGGTTTTGGCGAACGCATCGCTCAAGGCTTGGCCTTGAACAACACGCAGATGCTCTTGGCTGGTGCAATTCCGTCTGCGGGGTTGGCGCTATTGATCCAATACGGATTTTTTGTCGCTGAGCGCAAACGTGCTCAACGCAGCCAAGTCGCTTCGGTGCTGCCCAATGGGCCAGCAGGTTGATCCCACTGCATGTTGATCCCTGAAACGTCAACGGGCCAGTGCAAGCGCCGTGCTGCACCCCAGTGGGTGTCTTCAATTGTGAGGGCTTGATCTGATTCTGTTTCAGACGCAAGTGCCTGATTGCTTTTTTCGGGGTGGCTAAGGGTTTTCATCAGCAGCGCCCCTGTTCGGGCGAGCGATGCACGAGCGATGCTGCCCGCGCCCGTTCTAAGTCGCGTCTCAAGGCCGCGTAAAGCGGCAGTCGCCAAAATGTAGCCGGTGGCATGGTCAAGTGCTTGCACAGGCAAGGGCTTGGGCTTAGAGCTGCCCGCCAGTTGTTGGCCCGCGTGTGCAATACCCATACTCATCTGCACCAGGCTATCAAAGCCGCGACGGTGTTTCCAGGGGCCCGTGAAACCGTAGGCGTCTAGCGAAATGTCGACCAAGCCAGGTCGAATTTTTTGTCGTTGCTCTGCATCTAGCCCCAACGATGACAACGCGTCGCTGCGATAACCGTGCACAAGGATATCTGCCTCACCTAGCAATGTGATCCAGCGCTCACGCTCAGACGTGTTGCGCAAATCAAGGCGCGTACAGCGTTTGCCTAGTGTCATCTCTGGCGCGAGCGTGGGTTCATCCCACCACGGTGGGTCGACACGCAAGACTTCAGCACCTAATCCTGCAAGCATGCGCGTGGCAGAGGGCCCCGCTAAGACGCGCGTCATATCAAGAACCTTGAGGCCTTGAAGTGGACGAGAGCGGTTAAAGGCCCACCCCGGCTTGGCCATCGGCTCACCAGTCTGCCAGTGCAGTAGAGGTTCGCTGAGTACCGCCTGGCCGTTTGGGTGCGCCTGCCAGTCTTGCCACGAGCGCATTGTCGCAGCGCACCCTCCCTCGGCTAAGACCCGGGCTTCAAGCGCGTCAGCAGACCAGTTTGCAACAGCTTGAGCAATGTCGGCACGTTCTTTGGGCGCCGTGAGCTGTAAGGCGCGTAAGGCGGCCGCTCGGTGGTGTGCAGCGTTGGTATGCAGCCGAATCCAGCCGTCATTTGTCTGATAGTCGCCGATGACGAAATCTTTGGCAGAGGGCGGCCGCCAACCAATTGGTCGCAGCGAGTCGTCAAACCAGAAAGACGCGAGGCGGCGATCGACAGTAACGGGTTTTATTGAAGACGTGGTGTTTGTTGGCTTCACGTGAGTCTCAAAGTCCGACCCTGTTGTTTCAGAGCCTGGCGCCGCCTCTATAGCGTCAAGTAAAGAGCTGAGCGCGAGCCCAGCAGCGCCCATTGCTGCAGCGGCTAAATCTGTTACGGCAAAGACCGAAGGTAGCTCACCATCGCCCTTGAACGTCACCCGAGTTAACGCGTCTTCTTTGCCCTGTGCGGCAAGCCAAATTGTTTCAAGTAACTGCGCTGCGATGGTGTTTGGTTGCATGATGCTCGAAATTATGGGAAAAAACTGATTTGAATCAAGCCTGTGGGCCAATGATTGCATGCAAAAGGTGCTGTCGGCCCGGCCATCTAGGTAGAACTACTGGTATCATTTGAGATAATAACAATTCTCATTTAGAGGCCGGCGTTCGGGCGGGTCATGCAACTATTACATACAGCTCAAGTTGGGCAGTTATATCGAATCGCCGAGGTTCGGGCAAATGCCTTGATGCCAGATTGCGATCGACAGCTCAATGAACTTGGGTTCTTGGTGGGTGAACAGGTCATGGTGCTTCGACGCGCAATGCCGGGTGCTGACCCCTTGGTTGTGCGTATTGGTATGTCAACGTTTGCCTTGCGTGCTGCTGAGGCGGCTTTAGTGGGGGTGCAACCCGAGCAAGCCTCATCGGCCCTGACGGAAGGCGGCAGCGCGTGATCGAAACGCCGATCCATCTTTATCCTACGGGTCCGCTTGTGGCGCTGGTGGGTAATCCCAATTGCGGCAAAACAGCACTCTTTAATCGTCTCACTGGCAGTCGTCAAAAGGTGGCGAACTACGCGGGGGTGACGGTTGAACGCAAAGAAGGACGGCTGATCACGCCTGCCGGTAAAAGTCTTCGCATTCTTGATTTGCCCGGCACTTATAGCTTGTATCCACGCTCGCTTGATGAGCGGGTCACCTGTGACGTCTTGGCGGGGCGTGCTGTAGGTGAAAAACGCCCTGATCTCGTTGTCTGCGTGGTCGATGCCACCAATCTGCGCCGCAGTTTAAGGTTGGTCTTGGCGGTGCAGCGCATGAAAGTGCCTTGTGTCGTAGCGTTAAACATGTCTGACGAGGCACGTGCGCGAGGTATACAGGTCGACGAAACATTACTGTCTGCAAGTCTTGGCGTACGGGTAGTGTCGACCGTCACCATCGAGATGCAGGGAGATCAGGCTTTACGTGCATTGTTTGACGACCTGACAATCTGGCAATCTAGTGCCATAAAGCCTGACTTGCCCGAGATTGAAGAAAGCACACAGCTTGACCACGAGCGCGTGCAGTCAATTTTGCGAGCGCTCAACCTAGATCGCATCACGCCTGATGAAGCCACGGCCAACATTGATCGGGTGTTATTGCACCCTGTTTTTGGCCCTGCGATTTTGGTGCTTTTGTTATTTTTGATTTTTCAGGCGATGTTTAGTTGGGCTGCAGTCCCTATGGAGTGGATCAAAGACGCCACTGCTTGGTTTTCAGAGCAAGCGGTGCAGTGGCTGCCCGATACCTGGTTTCGTAGTTTGCTGGTGGATGGCATCATCGCAGGTGCAGGGGCGGTGATTGTCTTTTTGCCGCAGATTTTGATTTTGTTTGGTTTTATTTTGATTCTAGAAGAGTCGGGCTACTTGCCACGTGCGGCCTATTTACTTGATCGATTGATGGGGTCGGTCGGATTGTCTGGGCGTTCGTTCATCCCGTTGTTATCAAGCTTTGCGTGTGCAATTCCGGGCATCATTGCAATCCGTACGATTCCAAACGCGCGCGACCGTGTCGTGACAATGTTGATTGCCCCGTTAATGACCTGCTCGGCGCGCTTGCCTATTTATGCATTGCTGATTGCAGCCTTTATTCCCCAACAAACAATCGCTGGCTTTTTGCAATTGCAGGGTGTTGTGATGTTTGTGCTGTACCTGGCCGGCATCTTAGGGGCGATGGCCGTTGCGTGGCTATTAAAAAAGCTGACCGCTGCAGGGCGCCAGGTGCGCCCCTTGATGATGGAGCTTCCCACCTATCGACGTCCGCATCTTAGGAATATTTTGATGGGCCTGCTGCATCGCGCGCAATTGTTCATGCGCCGCGTGGGCGGTGTGATTATGGTGTTGACGATTGTGTTGTGGTTTTTGGCAAGTTTTCCGGGTGCACCCGAAGGCGCGACCAACGCAGCGATTGAATATAGTTTTGCCGGCATGCTTGGCCATGCCTTGGCCGTTGTCTTGGCTCCGATTGGCTTTAACTGGCAAATTTCGATTGCTTTGATCCCAGGCATGGCTGCGCGCGAAGTTGCAATCAGCGCACTTGGCACGGTCTATGCACTGTCGGCAACGGGTGCCGCGCCGGCGGATACCTTGGGCCCATTGTTGGCTCAGCAGTGGAGCCTGCCTACAGCGTTAGCCATGCTCGCGTGGTATGTCTTTGCACCGCAATGTATTTCAACCATCGCGACTCTTAAACGAGAAAGTGGTGGTTGGACAATCCCTGTTGTCGCCACCACTTATTTATTTGTCTTGGCATATCTTGCTGCGTTCATCACTTATCGCGTCGCGTTAGCCTTATCTTGAAAAACGTCATTGTTTTCATTCGAAGTATGCGGTTTTTAGGGACGCAAATTGTGTCCTATCCGCTGCTCTATCAAATTAAGCAGTTCTGGCCCGAGTGTCAGTTGAGGGTGGTGGCGCAAGATGCTGTCAGTCAGCATTATTTGAATTTGCCCTGGGTCGATGCCTTTACGCAAGCAGACAAATTGCCAGCGGTGTATCGCGCGATGGAGGGCAGCGCAGACTTGGTCATTGCCTTGCACTTTGCCAGCGAAAAATACGGCATTGCGGCTATGTTAAAGCGCCCAAAGTTTCGTCTTGGTTTTAAAAACAGACGCGTCACCGATTTTGTCTGGACTCACTCGCACCGCAAAGATTTTTCTGAATACATGGGGCTCGCGAATTTGCGCTTGTTGGCTGCGTTTAAGGATTTTGATCCTGCACGGGTGGCTCGGCGGTGCGTGCAAGCCTTGGCCGATCTCGAAAGCCGGGCTTTAGCGACTGCGCCGTCTGCTCTTGCTCACGCGAGTGACGCGTCGACGAGTCGCTTGCCTGTCACCGAATCAGGTACTCAGTCATCTGGCGCTCTTGACGCACAGGCCCCGCAGGTTGTCTTGATGCCAGGCGGTGGTGCTGGTGACTACAAACGCTGGCCGATCGAACATTATGTTGCGCTGGCTGATTTACTGAAGTCGACACTGCTGCCGCAAGCGAGATTCTGCTTTGTGATGGGTCCTGACGAAGCCGATCAGCACCGCTGGTTGCAAAGCCTTGGGCGCACAGATTTTGTATATCTGATGACTCGGCCCATCTCTGAAATCGCGAAAGCGGTGATGGGTGCGAAGCTTGTGGTGGCAAATGATTGCGGCCCGTCGCATTTGGCGCAATTTGCGGGCGTGCCTTACGTGGGCATCTTTCACGAAAGTAATCGTGAATGGTTTTGGACGCGCGAAACCAGTCTTGACGTTTTGCCCCAAGACGGCACAACTGAGATTAAAAATGTAATGCCCGAGCAGGTTCTTCAGGCTTGTCAACAGGTGTTGGGGCTTGTGGCCTCGAACGACCCTCAACATCTCTCGAAGGGCTGATTCAGCTTGGTAGTCGCGCGTGCACAACGCGTCTAAGCAAAAGTCCTCAGGCTCTATATTCTGTTGCGCAGACTAGGTGCTAAACGAACCAAAGTGTCGTATAAAGAGCAAGTAGTCGATCTAATCCATAAAAATATAAGTCGTCAAACAAATTACGAGACAACGTACGATCAAAGACTTGATCTTTGTCAGGAATCCTATGAACACGCCTAAACCTATCCCCACCCCTTTGACCGTCACGGGGCTTAATGTGCACGACTCTGTGGGGCACGCAATCGTGCGCGCCCTCAAACGTCACGGTGTTGAATGTACTTTCGGGCAAAGTCTGCCGACCATGTTTCAGCTTTCTGCCGAAGAGGGCGGTATCAAACAGATTGTGTACCGCACTGAAAACGCCGGTGGTTACATGGCCGATGCGTACGCACGCCTGACGGGTAAGCCTGGCATCGTGACTGCGCAAAATGGGCCCGCTGCCGCATTGTTAGTGGCTCCACTTGCTGAGGCACTGAAGGCATCTATCCCGGTCATTGCCTTGGTGCAGGATGTGAGCCGTCTACAAACCGATAAAAACGCGTTTCAAGATCTCGATCATATCGGCATGTTCAGTGCGGTGTCGAAATGGGTCCGACGCGTCAATGAACCGAGCCGAGTTGATGACTACATTGATCAGGCCTTTACGATGGCCTGTTCGGGTCGCCCGGGCCCGGTAGTGTTGATGTTTCCAAGCGACGTGTTGACCGAGCCTTTGGTGCCCTCGACACGTATCGCCTGTTTGGGCCAGTTTCCCTTAGACCCAACCGTTGCTTCTCCTGCTGCAGTGCGCCAGGCGGCTGAGCTGTTGGCAAAAGCTGAACGTCCGCTCGTGATTGCCGGAGGCGGTGTGCATTTGTCACATGGCCACTCCGCACTGACACGTCTGATGGACGAAGCACACTTACCGGTCGCGACCACCGTGATGGGCAAAGGTACGGTTGACGAGCGTCATTCACTTGCCGTAGGTGTGGTCGGCTATTTCATGGGGCCAAACGGTGCTACGCGCTATCAGCGCAAGCTGGTCACCGAGGCCGATGTTGTTCTGTTGGTCGGTAACCGTACCAATCAAAACGGCACGGATTCGTGGCAGCTATATCCCAAAAATGCACATTACATTCACTTGGATATCGATGGCACTGAGGTGGGCCGTAATTACGAGGCAACGCGCTTGGTGGGCGATGCAGGGCTGACACTCGATGCCTTGGCCAACGAGCTGGGAAAGCTGGATTTGTCAAAACGTCGTGGTCAGCGTCTCGCGCTCGAGGCAAGTATTCAGGCTGCGCGCGACGCCTATCTAAAAGAATCAGCCCCTGTGCGTCTTTCTGCCCAGGCGCCGATTCGCCCGGAGCGGGTCATGCATGAATTACAAAAGCGCCTCACTGGCGATACCGTCATGGTCGCCGATGCAAGCTACTCATCAATCTGGATCTCAAACTGTTTGACTGCAGTCAAGAGCGGTATGCGCTTTATTACCCCACGTGGTTTGGCCGGGTTAGGCTGGGGCTTTCCGATGGCGTTAGGTGCCAAAGTCGCGCGCCCACAATCCGAGGTGTACTGCTTGGCGGGTGATGGCGGCTTTGGGCATGTTTGGTCAGAACTTGAAACCGCCCGTCGCATGGGCTTGAAGGTGACACTCATTGTTTTGAACAACGGCATTTTGGGTTATCAAAAACATGCCGAAAATGTTAAGTTTGGTACCCATACTAGTGCAGTCGATTTTTATCCGGTAGACCACGCGGCGATCGCGCGTAACTGCGGTTGCAACGGTATCCGTGTCACAGATCCCGAGCAATTGAATCAAGCGCTTGATGACGCACGTGCAAGCGACGTCACAACGCTCATTGAAGTGATGACTGATGAAAACGCTTTCCCACCCATTACAGCTTATACGGCAGCGCTCGAAGCGTGAACAAGAAAATCGCCTTAGTGACGGGTGCCGCAAAAGGTATTGGGCTGGGCACGAGTCAGGCCTTGATTGCTGCGGGTCGGTTTGTGGTGATGGTAGATCGCTTGCCGATTGATCTTGAACAACTGGGCATCGCCGATGATCAGGCGATCGCGTTTCAAGCTGACGTGACGGATATGGCCTTTATGACGCGCTTACACGCGCAGATCAAAGAGCGCTTTGGTACGGTGTCTATTTTGGTGAATAACGCCGGGATATCGCCTAAGCGTGCCGATGGCCTATCCAACGGCATCTTAGACGTCACCATCCAAGAGTGGTCGAAGGTACTGCTAGTAAATCTGACGACAGTCATGCAGATCACGCAGTTATTTTTGCCCGACATGAAAGCGCAAGGTTTTGGCCGTATCGTCAGTGTCTCGTCTTTAGCGGGGCGCAGTAAATCTGTCGTGGCAGGTCCAAGTTATATGGCCTCAAAGGCCGGCATTCTTGGGTTGATGCGTGCCATTGCCTCAGAAATGGGCCCCTTTGGTATTACAGCTAATTGCGTGGCACCTGGCCGTATTTTGACTGAGATGGCAATGCAGGCGGGTGAAGCAGTGAACCAACGGTACGCCGAACAAATTCCAGTCAGACGCCTAGGCACTGCAGACGAAGTGGGCGCCTCAATTGCGTTTTTGTGTGCGGATAGTAGCGGCTTTATTAACGGAGCGACGATTGATATCAATGGTGGGTTCTTTATGTCGTGACAAGATCGCGGCGCGTTGACTACAGTGATTTTGAAGTGTGTAGGGCTTGAGGTAATTCGTTGAGACTCAGGTCTCGGTGGGTTGGTGTTGCAGCACCGCGGGCGTCGTGGCGGCCATTAGAGTGAGCTGTCGCAGCACTCATTAAGGTTGGGCGAGGCGTGAAATTTTTAGTGCGCCGAGATATTTCTTAAAACAGCAGGAGACAAAAATGAAAAATTACATCAACCGTAAATGTTTTGGCTTGATGGCGTGGTTAGGCTGTTTATTTTTAGCGTCACCCTTGCTTGCGCAAGATTTCCCCGCGCACGAAGTCAACATGATTGTGAATTACGGTGCAGGGGGCACGACCGATGTTGCCACGCGCGCCTTGGCTCAAACGATGGAAAAGATTTTAGGCAAACCCATCGTTGTGCAAAATAAGCCCGGCGCCCTGGGTACCTTGACCCCCGCCTATATCGCGCGCCAAAAGCCAGATGGTTATCAGGTGGGTGTTGTGACGTATTCCACGGTTGCAATCATGCCGCACTTGATGGACTTGACTTACAGCATGAAAGACTTTGAATTTATTGCAGGCTTTGGGCGCTTTCGTTATGGGATCGCGGTTCATGCTGATTCACCGTATCACACGCTTGCCGACCTGATTGCTGCCGCAAAAGACGGTAAGGGGCTATTTTTTGGTACGACTTCGGCGCCTAATAATCTTGCGATTTTTGAGTTGACTCGCTTGGCGGGAGCAAAGTTTGAGCATATTTCGTACAAGTCTGGTGGCGAGGCGGTGACGGCCTTGCTCAGCAAGCAAGTGCAGGTGATCGTACAGAACCCCCCAGACATCATGCCGCATATCAAAGCTGGCAAGTTACGAATGCTGGCTTCAGCGAGCCCAATGCGATGGCCTGAGTTGCCCGACGTCAAGACGATCAAAGAGCAGGGCTTTGACATTGAAATCGATTCTTGGCTGGGGTTGGCCGTGCCTAAAGGTACGCCAGCTGCGATTGTCAAAGTCCTTGAAGACGCCACGCTAAAAGCCATGAGCGACCCCGCCCTGAGCGACCGAATGACTCAAATGGGGGTCGATCCAGCGTCCCTCTCAGCTCAGCAATACCTTGAGATATTAGAAAAAGGCTATATCGAGATGGGGCGCGCAATCAAGGCTGCCAAGATCCCTCGCATATCAGGCTAAAAACTGCTATACTCTTAGTCTTGTCTTGAAGGCGCCCGTAGCTCAGATGGATAGAGTACCTGGCTACGAACCAGGGGGTCGTAGGTTCGAATCCTGCCGGGCGCACCAGTCATACCAAAGGGTTACAGATTTCGGTCTGTAGCCCTTTTTCGTTGGCGTTTACGTTAAAGCGTTAGGCGTCACCATCTTCCAATAGACAGGATTGCACAAACAACTATTTTTTTGCAATTTTTGGTCGTGCCATCCTCAGTTAAACAGCCTACTCTGATTGCGCTTAGCCGCAAACTGCCACGCAGGTGCCTGGCAGCAGGCAAGCCGTTGCCTAAGAGCCCTAATACCCATGACAAGCCCCGTCGAAGTCACAGCCAAACCGATCATTTTGGTGGTCGATGACACACCAGATAACTTATCTTTGATCGCGGGTCTGTTCAAAGAGTTTTACACGGTAAAGATTGCAAATAGCGGTGAGAAGGCCTTAAAGATAGCCCAAGGCGAGAGTAAGCCGGCTTTAATCTTGCTTGATGTGATGATGCCAGGTATGGACGGTTATGAGGTGATCGGTCGATTAAAAGCCGATAGTGCCACTCGCGATATTCCAGTGATTTTTTTAACCGCAAAAACGGATATCGAAGACGAAGCAAAAGGTTTGGAGCTTGGCGCAGTCGATTACATCACCAAGCCGATCAGCCCACCCGTTGTGCTGGCGCGGGTGAAAAATCATTTGATCTTAAAGGCCGCAAAGGACGCGATAGAGAGTAATCGCAAAATTCTTGAAGACGAAAAAAAGCTCGTAGAGATTGAGCAGCTCAAAACTGAAAAGTTGATGCTCAACATTTTGCCTAAGCCTATCGCAGATCGTTTGAAGCGAGGCGAAAAAAATATCTCTGGGGCATACCCAGAGGTGACGATTTTATTTGCTGACTTGGTCGGCTTTACTGAGATGTCGAGTCAGTTGCGTGCGGTTGAACTTGTAAGTTTGCTCAATGACTTATTTTCGCGTTTTGATCGGCGGGCAGAAGATTTAGGCGTTGAAAAAATTAAAACCATTGGCGATGCTTACCTAGTCGCCGGCGGCATCCCAATTCCTCGTGGTGATCATGCTGAGATTACGGCTGAGATGGCGCTTGGCATGTTTAATGATCTGAAAGCATTTAATCGCGAGCGAGGTAAGGACTTGAAGATGCGGGTAGGTTTAAATTCAGGCCCCGTTGTGGCGGGCGTGATTGGTTTTACTAAGTTTTCGTACGATTTATGGGGCAGTACGGTCAACACTGCGAGTCGAATGGAGTCGACGGCCGCACCAGGCACGATCCAAATCTCGGCAATGACCCACGAACTACTTCAAGACAACTACATTTTCTCAAAAAATGGCTTGGTGCAATGCAAGGGCTTGGGTGAAATTGAAGCCTATGCTTTGATAGGAAAGCGCTGAGTCCACGCACATACAACTCGATCAGTCATGGTGATTCAGATCGTGGCCGATCGGGTCGCGACGCCAGTCTTTACTTAGTCCTGCTTTTCAATCTTCGCGTCTTGCAAGATCTTTCCCCAGCGGGTGTACTCTGCATTCACATAGGCTTGAAACGCGGCCGGGTTCTCCATGCTTGAGGGCATGATGCCCGCGGCTTCAAGTTTGGTTCTGACGTCAGGGCGAGCGATTGTTTTGATAATGGCAGTGTTGATCTTTGCCACGATCGGCTCTGGTGTTTTGACCGGAACAAACAGCCCCAGCCAGTTCACCGCGCTAAAGCCGGGCAAAAATTCACCCACGGGTGCCAGGTCTGGCACAAAGCTCATGCGCTCAGCACTCGTGACGGCAATCCCTTTGAGGCGCCCGTCAGCCATCATTGGCATCAGCGGTGAAATGTCCATCACGATTCCGTCGACATGACCTGCAACGGTATCCGTCACTGCGGGCCCTGCGCCTTTGTAGGGCACGTGAACCAGACGCCCTTTAGAAGCCGCTTGCAATAACTCAATGGTGAGGTGCGATACCCCGCCCGTACCGGCAGACGACAACGTAACATCGCGAGTTTTAGAAACCGCAATGAGGTCTGCGATTGTTTTGACGTTGGGCAAAGTCGGGCCCATGGCAATACCAAGCGGTGTTGAACCTACTCGGTTGATCGCCCGAAAATCGACTGGCGTATTAAAGGGCGGTGTCTTTGCAGCCTGAGGCGACACAATAATCGGACTCAAGCTACCAAGCAAAATCATGTAGCCGTCGGGAGCAGCGCGCGACACATAGGTGCCTGAGATCATGCCCGCAGCGCCAGGCTTATTCTCAATCACGATTGTGGCGCCAAGCGCCTCGCCTAAGGCGGGTGCGATTGCGCGCGCGGTCAGGTCGTTAGAGCCCCCTGGTGGGTAGCTCACCACGAGGGTGACGGGCTTGTTTGGATAGTCTTGGGCGATGGCCTGCGAGAAGGTCAGGGTAGTCGATACGAGTAGCGCTGCGCAAAGTGCGTGCGCAGCGAAGGGATGCATCAATGCGGATTTTTTATTCACGGCTGTCTCAATTTTGAATTTTGTTTTAGTGGAGTATAGCGGCAGCGACCTGACACGACAGTATATGCACAAATCGGTAGCAGTATGCACAAAATGAGTGAGTGGACAGGGAGCAACTTAGTCGAAACTAGTACGTTTTCTATGTTTGGGATTTCGAGTGATGAAAGTACTGAGTTTCTTAAAGGCATTCGCCTTGCGCCAAGCAAGCGCATACCTACTGCTGGCGTCAGCGTTAACCGGTGCGGCCTCGGTTGCAGGTGAGTTGACCATTTATAGCTCTGCTGAGGGTGATAATTTAAAAACTCTTGCCTCACGCTTTAGCAAGGCTCACCCTGAGATCAAAGTGACTTGGGTCCGCGACTCGACTGGTAGCCTTCAGGCGCGTATCCTCGCAGAGAAAGACAACCCTCGCAACGATCTGTACTTTGGGCACTCAGTCACCAATTTATTAGCGCTTGATGCGCTGAATATGTTGTTGCCCTATCGGCCGGTGGGCGTCGAAAAATTGAAAGAAAAATTTCGCGACCAACGAGATCCACCGAGTTGGGCGGGTCTCTGGGGGTTTGGTACCGTCATTTGCTTCAACACAGAAGAAGCTAAAAAGAGAAATCTTCCGCGGCCGGATAAGTGGTCTGACCTGACCGACCCTGTTTATAAAGGACAGATTGTGATGCCTAACCCATCATCCTCTGGCACGGGCTTTCTGAATGTGTCGGGCTGGCTTCAGTTGATGGGTAAGGATCAGGCCTGGGCATTTATGGATGCGTTACACCAAAATATCGCAAGCTATACGTCTTCAGGCTCGAAGCCTTGCGAGCAAACTGCGGCCGGGAATTATGTGCTTGGAATTTCACTGCCGTCGCGTGGCGCAACCTTAAAGGCAGTTGGCGCGCCGCTTGACCTCATTGTTCCCTCAGACGGTATTGGTTGGGAGTTGCAAGGCGTCGCGATTGCAAAGACTGCGAAAAATCTAAAAGACGCACAGACGTTCGTGGATTGGTCTATCACAGAGGCCGCGATGGATGCCTATGCTGTGCGTGCCGATGTAGTCGCCTATCCCGTCAAAACGCCAAAGGCGAAAAACCTTTCGTCTGAATTAGCAAGCCGTATGATCAAAAACGACTTTGCCTGGGCATCGGCAAATCAAGCGGATATTTTGAAAGAATGGTTGACGCGCTACGACAGCAAGACCGAGTTAAAGAAGTAACGCGTCGGTGTCTTTATTCAACTTTAATCTTTGCCGACTTCACCACCTCTGACCAACGCGCCGATTCTTTTGCAAAAAAGTCTTTGAATTCTGGCGCGCTAAGTGACATGGGGGTGGCGCCCATCGCCTCAAGCTTTGCAGTCATCTCTGGTGTTTTTACCGAAGTGTTGATTGCTTGGTTTAAACGATTCACAAGCTCAGGCGGTAAGTTACGCGGGCCAAAGACGCCCCACCATACGGCTACCAAAAAGTCGTTCATGCCTTGTTCGGCAAAAGTGGGCACGTCGGGTAAGGTTTTGTTACGCGTGGTGCTAGCCGTGCCCAATACTTTAACGTTGCCACTTTGCAAGGCTGAAATGGCCGTGATCTGATTGGTAAACATGAGTTGCACTTGACCGCCCATCAAGTCGTTTGTGGCAGGTGCACCGCCTTTGTACGGGATGTGTGGGATTGTTGTACCCGCTTTAAGATTAAAGAGGGCAGCCGCTAGATGCTCAGAGGTGCCCGACCCGCCCGAGGCAAAATTCAAACTGGCAGGATTCGTTTTTGACAGCGCGATTAATTCGCTGACTGTTTTAGCAGGAACTGATTTGTGCGCTAGCAACACGTTCGGCATTTGACCCACGATCGCCACCGGTGTCAGATCGGTATCGGGGTCATAGTTCAGGTTGCCATACAAAGCTTTGTTGACCGAGTTGCCCGTTGAGCCCATCAAAAGGGTATAGCCATCCGGATCCGACTTGGCAACGAAGGAGGCGGCGATATTGCCGCCAGCGCCCGCTTTATTCTCAACCACTACGTTTTGATTAAATTGCTTTGAAAGTTCGCTCGCCAAGAGCCGCCCAACGATATCCAGGGCACCGCCTGCGTTAAACGGGATGATTAGTTTGATCGGCTTGTTGGGGTAGGGTTGAGCCGAGCTCTCTTGACTGCCCAGACTCAGGCCAAGGCCTAGTACGCCGACTAGACCTAAGGTCAGCGCCCGGCGTGGCAGCGAAGGTGCAAAAAATGGGTTCAACAATTTACAGATATTCATGGCAAGTCTCCTGAGTCGCTTTTCGTCGCGTTGGGCGATTGCAATCGCCATTTTTGTCACCATTCTAATTCAGCCTGCAGACGGCCAATATTCGGTCACGCGCCGGGTCCGTCAATATGCACGGTCATTCGTCTTATAGGGAAGAGATAGCAATTCTTTGAATAAGACGTTATCATCGTCGCTATGGTTAATCAATCTAAATACTCGTCCTCCTATCTTCGTTTTTTGAACTTGGTGCAGGCGATTCGTGAAATCCCTACTTTCCCGGCAATGGATCCGGTCGAAGAGCGCTTGCTGACGATGCTTGCTTCCGTTTGGCATCTTGAAAAAAAGATTAGTGTTCTTGAGGCGATGAGCCTGACCAACGAGATTTCAGCCACAACAGCCCATCGGCGTCTGAAAACCCTGCGCAAAAAGGGAATGATCGATCTGGATACCGATAAGACCGACAGTCGAGTGAAATACGTTGTGCCAACGGCTCTTGCCAAGCAATATTTCATTACACTTGGTCAGGCGCTAGATAAAGCCCTGCATATGGCCTAGTTAGTCATGGCGCTCGATCCCCACGTTGGCGTCCAAGCGAGCGCCAACTCTAAATCACAAGCTAATTTCTTGTTCATGCTGCTTTCAGCAGGGGTTGTCGCTTTGCTGTGGGTGCTTCTCTTTGGTCTGAATCAGTGGGTGTTTGCGGCCACGAGCATCAGCACGGTAATTAACTGGATTTTTTTGCCGGCTGCACTTCGAATGCTGGCGATCATGACCTGCGACTGGGTTGGCGCGGTTGGCCTCTTTGCTGGCGCGCTGTTGACAAACCAGACAGACCCAGCGGGTGGCTTCACCGACGGGCTGGTGTTGGCGTTTTTATCGGCGACGGGCCCTTTAGTGGCTTTTTGGTTCTGCACCAGGCTGCTCAATTTATCGACAAATTTAACTGGTTTGACTGCCAGGCAACTATTGGTCTTTGCTGGAATCGGCGCGCTGTTAAATGCTGTCCCTCATAATATTTATTTTTATTTTTCGGGTCGCATGAGTAGTCCGATCGAAGGGTTGGCTCCGATGTTTTTGGGCGACCTGATCGGTACGCTAATCACACTGTATGCGGCCAGTCTTGCCTTGCGCTTTGTGTTTAAGCGTAGCCGTCGCGCGCAGGCCTAACAGGTCAAAGCCAACCCTGCCGCCAGTGTTCACGGCTTTTTAAATCACGCCACGGCATGCAGACCTTGCGGCCAGTCATGGCGGCTTCAAGTTCAATGTCGATAATCGCCTGACCCTCGATTTCGGGCTCAAACACCTTTGTCACTAAAAAATGTTTCTCTTTGCGCTCAGGGTGAACCGCAGTCCACTTGCTGAGCAAGAGTTTTTTCGGGCTGAGGCGATTGCTTTGCGCGGCACCAACCCTTTGAGCGCCTTCAACGACATCGGCAGCTTTGGTCGCACTGGCGTTGCTGTCGCAGCCGCGAGGATTACCTCGTTTGACCTTTTCTGCAGGCATTAACTGTACTCTTTGACTTCAAGCTTAGCCGCCAACGCCTTCGGGACAGTGATTGGCATATCCAGCATCCAAAAAGACAACCCTTTGCCATGCGTGTCTAAATTCAATGCGTCATTGACTCCGCCATCCAGCACGCCCTCGAGTACAAAGTTCATTGCTTCGAGCTTGGGCAACACATGGCGCGTGACTTTTGTCGGGTGACGGTAGCTAAACCACTGCGCGACCCGCGCCTCGGTGAGTTGCTCGACAAGCAAGGCGAAGCATTCAGAGTCCCAAGCAATGACGCTGATATTCGAGGTATTGCCCTTGTCGCCTGCACGGCCATGGGCTAGCTGATACAGCGGCAATTCGACTGCGTTTAAAGAGGTGTTGGTACTCATGCGCGTTGCTCCTGCACAAAACTAAAGCCAGAGGGCACCGCCTCGCGAGGGATGGTGCAAGAGAGTGTGTCTAAGCGCGGCCGCAACGAGGTTCGAACGCCGCCGCCGCCTGCTGGCCCACAACAATAGAGGGCAGTCACTTCGCGAAGAATTTTTTCGGCGATCTCTTTTTGTAGATGGACGCCAGCGACGCGTAGGCGTACGTCGCGTGAGGCGCCTGCGTACCCTTGCGCCATCAGTTCACCCGCATCGTCACCAAAAATACTCAAGGCGCCAATTAAATCCACGCGCAGTGGCAGCAGGTGCCCGATGCGCTTGCGGATGGTTTCGCCGGCCAGCGCAGCACGCTCCTTTGCCTGAAAGCCCGCGTACGAAATTTCCGCCTCAGCGAAATAACCATTGTCGTAGCAGACGTTCACTTTCAGCTCGTCGGGGCGCTGATGACCGGTGACGCCTTGCACCAGAATCCGATCAGTGCCCTCGCGCGTGACCGTTGCTTGTGTGATGTCTGCCACAACGTCTGGGGTGAGGTAGCGGGCGGGGTCATGCACTTCGTATAGGATCTGTTCGCGCCCCGTGCGGTCATCTACGCGCCCGCCAGTATTGGCCGCTTTAAACACTGAAAACGTGCCGTCTGCCCGAATCTCTGCGATCGGAAATCCAATGCAATCCATGCCAGGTACTGACTTTTGGCCCGGTACACTGTAATAGC
>CAIZGG010000097.1 GCA_903932425.1 uncultured beta proteobacterium
GATGCTGGACCCGAATACGGGTTAATGTTACCGATCTTAATTTCTTTGTCGGTTGCACCCGTGTCGTAAGGCTGCGCTGAGACCACAGTGCCCCCTAACGCCAGCGCAGCAGCGATAGCCAATGAGCTCCAGCTATTAAATTTTCGTTTCATACTTGTCTTCCTGTTTACTCGTTTATAAAAAATTGCAGCACAACCTACATTCAAAAAAGTCATTTTCAACTATTAAGAAATGACTTAATCACCATAAGTTTTGCCAAATAACACCCACGCTTTTCCGTCAAAGCGAGCCAGTTGCATGCGCTCGATGGGATAGAAATCAGTAGCGCTCGTTCGCACATTGACACCCGGCAACAGCAATGACAGCTTCAAGTCGTTGATGCTCGCAGCTTGCTTCATGATGTTTTCACGCGTCAGATTGTTACCCGCTCGCTTAATGACCTGTTCAACGGTTTGGGCGTTGATATAGCCTTGAATATAAAAGCCATCGGTCGGATCTGAGCCAGGCATATATTTTTTAAACCACTCTTGGTACT
The DNA here is from genome assembly GCA_903932425.1 of uncultured beta proteobacterium. Lineage (GTDB taxonomy): Bacteria > Pseudomonadota > Gammaproteobacteria > Burkholderiales > Burkholderiaceae_B > Zwartia. Next base: position 536 of record CAIZGG010000097.1, read on the forward strand.
CAAGCATCGCCTTATCGTCTTTCCATTGCGGATCACTTGGGTCTTTGAAAAACGCCGAGGTAATTAAGCCTAGAGTGTTTTCAATGCCTGCAGGTGCAAGAACGCCACCGATCGAGCTAGACACTTGCCACACATATTGCGTTGGCTTCCAACCAAGTTCAGCGATCTTTTTCATGCCTTGCGCAGCAAACTTAGGGCCACTGCCATGAATGAATACATCAGCGCCTGAAGCTTTAAGCTTCACAATTTGACTATCAACGGTCGGGTCAGTTGTCTCGTACGTTTCGCGTGCCACCAGCATATCTTTCTTGGCGCCCAACCCAGCTTCGATTCCGGCTAATAAATCTTTACCAGAATCATCATTTTGGTATAGCAACGCAATCTTGGCATTTGGCTGATTGTCTAAAATCGCTTGAGCAAAGACTTTACCCTCACTGATGTAGTTTGGTTGCCAGCCCATCGTCCACGGAAAGTTTTTAGGATCGCCCCACTTCGAAGCACCTGTCTGCACGAATAAAGTCGGGATTTTTTTCTGATTCATATATTTATGAATCGCAGAATTTGGTGCGGTACCAAGCGGTGCAAAGAAAAACAATACCTTTTCTTGCTCGACTAACTTACGCGCTTGCTCAAGCGTTTTGGGCGGCGAGAAACCATCATCTACGGTGATGAAATTGATCTTGCGACCGTTAATACCACCTTCGTCATTAATCTTTTTAAAATAGCCTGCTTGCGCTTTGCCAAAGGAACCATAGGCCGAAAAGGGCCCTGAATAGGGGTTGGTATTGCCGATTTTAATTTCTTTATCTGTCGCACCCGTGTCGTACGGTTGGGCGCTTGCACTCAAACCCGACAGTGCAAGCACCGCGGTCGAAATCAGGATACTTAAGCGATTCAGTTTTTTATTCATGCCTGTCTCCTTTTTTTAATATTTTTTAGTATTCCCATGACGCCGTTAGGTGCCGCGTAAGCAAGTGCAAGCAGCATGGCTCCATAGACTGCCCAAGGCGCAGATTTTGAAATTTCATCAGCCACATTTGGCACAAACTGAATGAACAGCGCGCCAAAGATTGCACCAGAAATCGAACCCAACCCACCGACGACAACGCCAACCAACAGGCTGATCGACAAGAACGCCGGAAAGCTATCAGGCGCGATGTACGCGACCGCTAAGGCGCTAAGCGCACCAGCAATGCCGGTATACGCAGCCGACAGACCAAACGTAGCCGTCTTAATAAAGGTCAAGTTCACACCCAGAGCAGCGGCCGCGGTCGGCTGCTCACGGATTGCCATAATTGCGCGCCCAACCCGACCCGACAGAAGATTGTGTGCCATCCAGAACAAGACTAAGGCAATTGCCAAAATCACAAAGTAAAGCCAGCGATCTTCACTCAACTCATTACCAAAAAGCACGATCTCAAACGGTGGCGTTGGCTTCTCAAGCACAATCCCTTGCACCCCACCCGTCCAGTGTTCAATACCTTTGTATTTCAAGAGTTGCGGTACCGCGATTGCCAGCGCAAACGTCGCAAGCGCAAGGTAGTGACCAGCGAGTCGAAGCGCAGGGAACCCCATCAACACGCCAAGCACTAAACACACCACCCCTGAAATCGGAATCGTCAGATAAGAGGACACTCCGAGCTGCGAAATCAAGACCGCTGAGGTGTAGGCCCCCAAGGCATAAAACGCACCATGCCCTAGTGAGATCTGACCACCGTAGCCCGTCAGGATATTCAACCCTAAAATCGCGATTGCGTAGATCAACACCAAGTTCACTTGAAAGACTCGAAAATCTTCAATTAAAAATGGCAACAAAAACAATGCAATCGCCGAAAGCGCAAAAATAATTTTTTTTGTAGTGGCAGACATGTTGGCTCTCTTAGACGCGCGAGAAAATTGGTTTGCCAAAAAGGCCGTAGGGTCGGAAGATCAAAATAGTCACGATCAAGATCAATGCCATCGTGAGCTTGAGGTCGCTTCCGATGACATAGGCACCTAAAATGTTTTCGAGCACTCCAAGGATCACGCCGCCAACAACAGCCCCCCAAGGGTTATCAATACCGCCTAAAAGCGCCGCAGCGAAGCCGTACAACAAAATGCCCGCCATCATGTTCGGATCTAGAAACACGACAGGCGCGATCATCATTCCGGCCACCGCACCAATTAAGGCAGCCATGCCCCAACCCAACGCCAACATCCAAGACACCCGGATACCGACTAACCGTGCCGATTCGGGATTAAAGGCGGCAGCGCGCATCGCAAGACCAAGCGGTGTGAAGCGAAAGAAACAGAACACCGACAGCAACACCACTAACGTCACGGTGATTGAACCGATCTGATGGCCTGAAAAATACTGAGGCAAGAACATACCCTCGACTGGGAATGGGCTCGGAAACGATTTAATCGTGTGCTCAAAAATCCATCCAGCAAACGCATTGAAGATCACCAGCAAGCCAACAAATACGATCACGTTGGTCAGAATTGGTGCCTTCTCAACCGGCTTGAGAAAAATCCGCTGGATTAAAAGCCCGGCAACAAACGACACAACCATCGTCGCAACAAAAGCAACCCAGTAAGGCACACCTGCCTGAATCATTGCCCAGGCAATAAACGTTGAAAACGTCGCCATCTCACCCTGAGCAAAATTGATGTGATGGGTTGCCTGATGAATCATCACCAACGCCAAACCAACAGCGGCATAAATTCCACCGTTTGCCAGGCCAGCAGTCACTTGCAATAAAAACGAATCCATTAAAACTCCACAACCTGATAGTTGATTCAATAGCCCAGATACACGCGTCGAATCGACTCGTCTGCTTTGATATCGGCCGAAGGGCCCGACAAAACAATCTTGCCAGTTTCGAGCAAATAAGCGTGGTCAGCCAAATTCAAAGCAAGCGTCGCATTTTGTTCAACCAGTAACATACTGACCTGATCTTCTTGATTGATTTGACGCATAATCTCGAAGATCTCTTTGACGATCAACGGTGCCAAACCAAACGACGGCTCGTCTAACAACAACAGACGCGGCCGCAACATCAAGGCACGACTGATCGCAAGCATCTGTTGCTCGCCACCCGATAAAGTGCCTGCCTGTTGGCGA
>CAIZGG010000098.1 GCA_903932425.1 uncultured beta proteobacterium
CTCACGAGCGTGATCGGACACCAAGAGGATAAAGGCTGGGCGATCATTGACGCAGGTTGGATGGCAATGAGCCGCGATCGTGGCACACAAAAACAAACAAGAGACTATGGCTACGGTCAGGTGTGTGATGTCAACGGTGTACCACTCAACGGCTATACCGTCAGTGGAGCTAATCAAGAACACGGCATTGTGTCTCACGCGGTAGTCGCCGATGGCTCAATCGCCAAGCACTTCCCGATTGGTACACAGCTCAGAATTCTGCCCAATCACGCGTGTGCGACCGGTGCGCAGTTTCCCGAATACCAGGCCTTGCAAGCAGAGGGCATGGTCACCCCTTGGGGTCGTTTTTACGGCTGGTAGTCGCTAGGCAAGTCTGCGCGACACTCGCAAAGTGCTAGGCTCAATTCATCCATCGCGATGATTGCGAATTGAAGTAACTTTAAATCAACGGCACACTCGCCTCTTGTTTACACAAACAAGGGGTTACAGGTGTTTTCTCAATCTTTAAAATTAATTGATCAGTTGTTGCGCCCAAGCAATGTGCGCGTTAGTCGAGCACAACAAGCCGGGCAAGGCATGACTGAATACATCATTATCGTCGCACTAGTCGCAGTCGCTGCGATCGCGGTCTATCAGTATCTTGGGCAAGTGCTACGAGCACAAACTGCAGCAGTCGCAAAGGAATTGGCCGGTGAGGACGGTACTCAGCAGTCGAGGGCCGCGCAGTCAGCCGCGCAATCTGCCGCGTCCGAGGCTGCTGCTAAGTCTCTAAAGGATTTCACCGGCAACTCCGAAGGTTCAACACGTTGATGCTCCAATCGAAACATCATTCTGAAGTCGCATGCGGAATCCTGCCCTTAACACCTCAGTCAGGTCAAGTTTTACCGCTTGGGCTAATTGTCTGCGGGGTGGGCCTGTTGACTTGGATACTGTCGCTTGATCTAGGAAATCTAATTCACAACAAGGCGTCTTTAATGCGCGCGACTGACGCTGCGGTCTATTCGGCAGCGTTGGTGCAAGCACGCGCTTTGAATCTGCATGCTTATCTCAATCGAGCACAACTCGCACATCAAATTGCCATGACGCATCTAATTACCATGGCCGGCGCAGAGCAGTATCGATCAAAACTCGCTGGACAAGCGGCGCGTTTTAATCCGCCTGTACCATTAATTGGTCTGCTATTTGGAGCGAAACACTCCGCGGCCTATGCCTCGGCCAAGTTAGGCGGTGTAACCGATCAAACGGCGTTAAGACAGCTGTCCGAGGCCTTTAGTTTGCATGATGAGACTACCCATCAAGTCATCGAACTGGTCAGACAACAGCAACTGAATCAACTGATAGATTTCAGAAATAACGCACTTGAGCAAGTACTCATTAAAAATATTGGTGATAACGGTGCGACCATGCGTGGTGACTCTTTAAGACAGTTGGGAATCGAGTCTGAGTTGACATTGGATGAATTACCAGGTTTTGTCTCTAGATTTTCAGGCTCTGATTCAACGTGGCAGACGATGCTCGCACGGGCTTCAAAAAACTATACTTTTTTAAATGAGCGTAATCATACGTTTCGAAATAAATGGGTCGTCAATATCAAATGTCCTCATAAAAGACACGAGCTTCGACGTAAAGGTACAACTCGAATGTCGCCGAAAGGCGAATGGTCGGTGCAAGATACGCAGTCATTTCACGCATTGCGTTACAACCGACTGATTGGGTGCTATCAGCGCGAGTACCCAATGGGCTGGGCCATGATTGAAAACATCGCCACACAACGTCCGCAAGAGGCCTTGTCAGAAGTTGCTGGGGGTTCGCCTCAAAACTTTTCTGAGCAACCGTTTTGGCGCTGGGTCGCTGACAACGGTGGTGGGGGTTGGAACATCTTTTCGGGTGGCGATAATAAATTGAGTCGTCTATGGGCATTCCAGTCAAAGATTCGTTGGGTTACACAGGGACTTCCTAGCTACACAACGGTGAGTCCAAGACGAGGGCAAGTGCTGCGTCTTGGTTTGTCGGTCAAGCAATCGAACCCCTTGATTCAGACGCATCCCTTAAGTTCGAGCCTGCGTTCCGATAAACCCTATGCCAGTGCACAGTTTGAGCGCATTGACGCTTTACGTGCTTCTGCGGCTGCTGAAACGCATTTCGAGTCAGCAAAAACACACTTTACTCCCGCATCGGATGATGCCAACTTATGGCAACCCTTCTGGAGAGCTCGTTTGATTGAATTTTCTCAATTGCCTAAGCAGAAATGATGTTAATGCTTCTGAAAGACTCAAAGTAGTTCGATTTCAATACAAATCTTCGCATGAACAGTTCAGTCAATCTTAAATTTATTCGTGGACAAGCTTTACTCGAAGCGTTGTGCATACTTTCTTTCGGCATCGCATTGCTGCTTAGTATTCATGCGACTGGATTACTACGCTTACAGACCTTAACGCTGTTGGGACTCAGTAGTTACCGATCTTTTTTATTTGACAAAGAGGTTTTGTCCGGGGACTACGCAAACGTGACGCTTGCTATTGCGCCGTACAGCGGGCAGCATCAAGAGATTGAGCAAGAGATCGGTATCGAGTCTACAAAAATGTTACGCGCATCGGCTCGCCTTGAACCTAGCCAGGTCGGGTTTGGCAAGTCACTGACAGAGGCTGTGGATAAAGACCTCGTCAGACATAGTTATCTATTGATCGGTACTGGTCAAGCGGCCTCAACGCTCCAAGCACAAGAAACGATCGCTCACGCACAGACGCTATGGAAGAGCGCCTATTCAAAATCAGAGGCACAGGTTAGGTTGCGCGCACATCGCTTGAATCGGCTAGACGGAGTGTGGGGACGGGGTCCTCTGACCGCAGATTGGCTGTTGCC
>CAIZGG010000099.1 GCA_903932425.1 uncultured beta proteobacterium
AAGGTGACGAGCTTCATGCAACCGTGTTGGGTATCGACACTGACAAAGAGCGTATTTCGCTTGGCGTGAAACAGCTTGAGGGTGACCCCTTCAACAACTACGTAGCAACCTACGACAAAGGCGCTGTTGTACCTGGCACCGTTAAGTCTGTCGAAGCTAAGGGCGCTACCGTGACCCTGTCGCTCGAAGTTGAAGGTTATCTGCGTGCGTCTGAGATTTCGACAGGCCGCGTAGAAGACGCAACGACTGCGATTAAGGCTGGCGATAACATCGAAGCAATGATTATCAACGTCGATCGCAAGACACGTCAGATTCAGTTGTCGATCAAAGCACGCGATACTGCAGATACTGCAGAATCCATGCAGCGTATTTCTGAATCGAGTGCATCGTCGGGCACAACCAATTTGGGCGCATTGCTCAAGGCCAAGCTCGATCAGGCTCGCGACACTGAATAATTCCAGTGACTAAGTCTGAACTCATCGCTGCGCTGGCGGCCCGCTAAACACAGCTGGCTGCTCGTGACACCGATTATGCTGTTAAAACGGTGCTTGATGCGATGACCGAGGCTTTGGCCGAAGGTCAACGCATCGAAATCCGTGGTTTTGGCAGCTTTTCGTTGTCTGAACGTGCACCACGCGTGGGGCGCAACCCCAAGTCGGGCGAGCAAGTGTTGGTACCTGGTAAACAGGTGCCGCATTTCAAGGCTGGCAAAGAGTTGCGTGAACGTGTCGACTTGAGTGGTAGTGCGGACAGCACCGACCCCTCAGGTGCGACAGGCCATTGATTTATTAGAAAAACCGCCCAAAGGCGGTTTTTTTATGCGCCGAATCGGTAGGGCGCTTACAATCGACTTTTGCACTCTGGAGCATCAGCCATGCGCTACCTTGTCTGGGCTTTACGCTTAATTGTTTTTGTTGCGGTCTTAATGTTTGCCCTAAAAAACACCGACCCTGTGGGCGTGACGTTTTATGGCACGTGGGCTGTTCAAAGCGTGCCGCTGATCGTGGTCATGCTCTCGACCTTCGTGCTAGGCACAGTGTTTGGGCTGTTGCTGACGGTACCGGGTTCACTCCGTCGTCGTCGCGAGGTAGCACGCTTGAAAAAAGAACTTGAACGCATACAAGCAGCGGTGAATCCCCCAGGTGCCTCGCAGCTTTCGCCCGACGCTTTGGTGCCCTTGTCGCCGATTTGACGCGGGTAGCGTTGTAGTTTCAGTAGACTGAGCGCCTTCATTATTTGATTTTAGGAACACCGCGTGGATTTTGAGTCTTGGTGGCTGATTTTTGTGCCGTTGCTGTTTGCGTTAGGGTGGATGGCTGCGCGCTTTGATATTCGGCAGATTTTGTCCGAGACGCGTAATCTTCCTGATTCGTATTTTCGCGGTTTAAATTTCTTGCTCAACGAAGAGCCTGATCGCGCCATTGACGCCTTTGTCGAGGTGGCGAAGCTTGACTCCGAAACAACCGAACTTCACTTTGCCTTAGGAAGCCTCTTTCGCCGTCGTGGCGAAATGGAGCGCGCCATCCGTGTGCATCAAAGTTTGTTATCGCGTGCAGACTTACCCGTTAGCCAGCGCGAGCACGCACAGCATGAACTGGCGCAAGACTATCTAAAAGCGGGCATGCTTGATCGTGCCGAAGAAGCTTTTACCGTCCTGAAAGATACTAGCTTTGCGTTGGCGTCTTTGCGTGCGTTGATTCGTATTTACGAGTCTGAGCACGATTGGGCTCGGGCGATACAAGCCGTCGAAAGCCTAAGAAAACTGGTTGACGAGCCTGTGCCGCAGTTAGTGCATTACTACTGTGAGCAGGCTCAGGTTGCCTTGGCGGCAAAACCTCCGTTGGTTGCCCAGGCGCAAGAGGCACTGAAGCAAGCTGAACGTGCCGCCAAGGTGAGCGGTACAGAGTCGGGTTCAGCTGCGAGGGTGCGGGTTGCCTTGATTCATGCTTCGATTGCGGGGTCTGCCCAGCAACCGTTGTTGCAGCGTCAGTACTTACAAAGTGTGCTTGACCAATCCCCAGAGTTTGCAGGCTTGGTTGCAGAGCAGTTGTTGCAAAATTTTTCTCAAACACAAGAAGCCGCTGCGGGCCTGGCCTTGCTGCTCTCGCATCACGAAAAACATCCATCTCTCGATCTGTTTAATGTGGTGTTTCGTGCGCTGCGCGCCCAGCAAGGTGTGACGGTTGCCTGGGCGTTTGCTCGCCAGGCCTTGCAAACGCATCCTTCATTGCTTGGGCTCGATCGTTTGCTTGAGGCTGAACTTGCGCATGCTGCGGCAAACGAAACTCAGCTTGAGAGCCCGATTCCTGGCGCCGATCTGGCCTTGTTGCGTCGCTTGATTAATCAACACAGTCAGCGTCTTGATCGGTATATCTGCCGCAGTTGTGGGTTTCAGGCGCGACGCTATTATTGGCAGTGCCCTGGTTGTAATGCGTGGGAGACCTACAAACCACGCCGGATGGAAGAACTTCAATGAACACATTTCCTAAAGACGCCGTCACCCGCGCCCGCGTGTTGGTGGTCGGTGACGTGATGCTTGACCGCTATTGGTTTGGCGAAGTCGAGCGGATTTCACCCGAGGCGCCCGTGCCAGTCGTGCATGTGGTGCGCCGCGAAGATCGCTTAGGTGGGGCGGCTAATGTTGCGCGCAATGCCGTGGCCTTGGGTGCGAAAGTCACCTTGGTTGGTGTGGTAGGTGTTGATGAGGCCGCTCAGCGGGTCAATGAGTTGCTGGCAGAGGCTGGTGTCCGTGCGCATTTGCTTGCGGATGCAGCACATCCCACCACGCTCAAAATGCGCGTGCTTGGACGTCAGCAGCAATTGCTGCGCATCGATTTCGAAGAAAAGCCCTCGGCGCAATTGCTTGATAGCTTGCAGGAGCAGGTCGCACCTTTGTTTGCTGAGCACGACGTAGTCGTTTTTTCTGATTACGCCAAAGGCGCGTTGGCGCACGTCGATGCCCTGATTACCTTGGCGCGTATGCAAGGCATTGCGGTCTTGGTTGATCCCAAAGGTAGCGACTATCAACGCTACCGCGGCGCAACCCTGGTCACGCCTAATCGTGGCGAAATGCAGCAGGCTGTGGGGCACTGGACGAGCGAGATGGATTTAGCTGAACGCGCGCAAGGTTTGCGCGATCAACTCGAACTCGAGGCCTTGCTTGTCACGCGGTCAGAGCAAGGCATGACACTTTTTACTGCGAATGGTAGCGATCATGTTGATGCCCAAGCGCACGAAGTATTCGACGTGTCTGGCGCGGGCGATACCGTGCTGGCCACGCTCGCAGTCATGCGAGCGGTGGGCGTTGACTGGCCAGAAGCGATGCGTTGGGCTAATCGTGCTGGTGGCATCGTAGTGGGTAAACTAGGAACATCTACAGTAACTGCCGGAGAACTTGCATGATCGTTGTCACAGGCGCGGCCGGCTTTATTGGCAGCAATATCATTCGCGGCTTAAATCGCCGCGGCATCACAAATATCTTGGCGGTCGATGACTTAACGGATGGCGATAAATTCGTGAATCTGGTGGGTGGTCAAATCAGCGATTACCTGCATAAAGACGAATTTCGTCGCGGCGTGATTGACGGCTTTTTACCTGGTGTACGCGCAGTGTTTCATCAGGGCGCCTGCTCGGACACAACCGAGCGTAATGGCCATTTTATGATGGACAACAATTATCGCGTCACCCTCGAGCTGTTTGAGTATTGTCAGACGCATAAAGTCCCGTTGATGTATGCGTCGTCGGCGGCTGTGTATGGTGCAGGCCCACACTACGCCGAGGCACTGACAAACGAAAAACCGCTGAACGTTTATGGCTATTCAAAGTTTTTGTTTGATCAAGTGTTGCGCGCTCGCATGAGTTCGCTCACTGCGCAGGTTGTAGGGTTGCGTTATTTCAATGTGTATGGCCCGCAAGAGCAGCACAAAGGTCGCATGGCTTCGGTTGCTTTTCACAACATGAATCAGTTTATAGCCGAGGGGCACGTGCGCTTGTTTGGTGGCTGGGATGGCTATGCCGATGGCGGCCAATTGCGCGACTTTATCTCGGTACACGACGTGGTTGATGTGAATTTGCATTTTCTGGATCATCCAAAAGTGTCTGGGATTTTCAATTGCGGTACAGGGCGCGCCCAACCGTTCAATGATGTTGCCAGTACCGTGGTGAACACGATGCGAACTCTGCGCGGGCAAGCGCCTATGTCACTTGAAGAACTCGTGAGGCACGGTTCGTTGCGCTACGTGACCTTTCCTGACGACTTGAAGGGGCGTTATCAAAGCTATACCCAAGCAGATATCTCGGCACTGCGTGCTGCAGGTTACAAAGCTGAGATGCGCGATGTGCAAACGGGCGTGGCTGAGTATGTGCGTGCCTTGCACGCAACCAGCGCTCAGGCCTAAATGGTGTTTTCGCGCAAGGCGAATTACGGGTGGATATTGTCTTGACGTGTGCTCCTTAAACGGCGCCTAAAACCTCAAGATGGCGTTGCGACAGTGCCGGCTGCGCATACACGGCAAGGCACTGGTTCGTGTCATCTTTTTGAGAGGCAGCCATGAACCCTTTTCTTGATTCAACTGTTGCCAGGCCTTTACCGGCTGAGCAATCCCAAACCCAACACCCAAGGCGGGCGCAGCGTACCCGAGCGAACTGGTCGTTTCCGTTTGCTCATCAGGCCGGTGACCGACTCGCGCGACGTGCCAGCGTGGCGGCCATGCTGGCCGGAGTTGGGGTCGGGTTGTCGGCCCAGGCGCTTGACCTCAATTCGGCGAGCGCAGAACAACTCAAAGATTTGCGAGGCGTAGGGCCTCGTACCGCACACATTATTGTGCAAGAGCGCAACCGCGCAGGGCCGTTTGAGTCGCTTGAGGATTTGTCTGATCGAGTGCGCGGGATCGGCCCTAAACGGTTGCAGACCTTACAGGCCGCTGGTTTACGGGTGTCGGCGGCAAAAGCGGTTTCTGGCCAGTTGTCGGTAAAAGATCAGAGCGCTGCTTCACAGGCAGTGCGTGGTCGTATTGCGCCGCCTGCCGGCGTCGCGACACCAACGATCGAGACCACGACGCCTCACTGATCCCGCGTGCGAGTTCTGCCTCTGTACCCTGTTGTGTGTTTGGTATGATCAGCGCTTTGATGCGCCCCTCGTCTTGCGAGGCGAGGGGGTACGGAGGCAGCAGTGAAAAAAGCATATCCAAGCGTAGAAAATGCCGTCGGCAATACACCACTTGTGCGTCTGCAAAGGCTACCGTCAAAGATTGCGTGTGAGCGGGGCAATATCGTTCTGGGCAAACTTGAGGGTAATAATCCTGCCGGGTCGGTCAAAGATCGTCCGGCGTTGGCCATGATTTTGGGGGCAGAAGCCCGGGGTGAAATCAAGCCAGGCGACACCTTGATTGAAGCGACAAGTGGTAATACCGGTATTGCGCTGGCTATGGCTGCTGCCATGCGTGGTTATAAAATGATTTTGATCATGCCAGATAATTTGTCAGTCGAGCGCCGCGCATCGATGGCGGCTTACGGGGCTGAACTGATCCTCACCCCCGCCGGTGGTGGCGGTATGGAATTTGCGCGTGATCTGGCGACCAACATGCAAGCACAGGGCCAGGGTAAGGTGCTTGATCAATTTTCGAATCCGGATAACCCTTTGGCGCATTTCAACACAACAGGCCCAGAACTTTGGGAGCAAACTGGTGGTGAAATTACCCACTTCGTAAGCGCGATGGGCACCACCGGAACCATCATGGGTGTTGGGCGGTATCTGAAATTAAAAAATCCGGATATAACTATTGTAGGTGCGCAGCCAGCTGAGGGCTCGCAGATTGCCGGTATCCGGAAATGGCCTGAGGCATACCTACCTGCGATTTATGATCCAACGTTAGTCGATCAGTTTGAGTCGATCGAGCAAAAAGACGCCGAAAATATGGCCCGACGACTTGCGGCTGAAGAGGGCATCTGCGCTGGGGTGTCAGCGGCCGGAGCCTTGGTGGCAGCGTTGCGCGTAGCTGAAACCGCGCGCAATGCCACCATCGCCTTTATCGTTTGCGACCGCGGTGACCGGTACCTGTCGACTGGTTTGTTCGATCCGCAAACTTGATGCAAGGCGAGAGCCCCCACTTTGCCGAGTGCGAGGTCGTTAATTCGCTAGGCGAGGACACCCACCCTGCCGAGGGAAGTCAATTATCGGCCAAGGCACGGGCTAAGTCAGCGATCGAGGCCGCATAAAAATAACTGCGGTTGTATTGGGTGATCGTAAAGAAGTTTTGAGTGGCCGTGCGCAGTTCAACCGTGCCAGCGCTTTCTTCGGGCAAATCGATCACACCAAGCGCTGCGCGCATCCAGGGCGCTTGTTTGGCGCCCGGGGCCAGTGTGGCGCCGGCTGCCTGTAACTGAGGCCAGTCAAGGGTAGGCTTCAAGCCCCCATCGACCATTTTGTCTGCTCCTGCCGGTAGTCTGACCGGAACAAAAATTGGCAAGCCACGCTGCCAGCCATGTTCAACCAAGAAATTCGCTACCGAAGCAATGGCATCGGCCATATTGGTGCTGAGGTTGATCTCTTGGGCGCCTCGCGCACTCACGGCAAAGCGTTTGATGCTGCCAGGCATGAATTGTGGGATGCCGACTGCGCCCGCAAACGACCCTTTTAGGGTTCTGGCGTCAAGGCGGCCGCTTAAGTCCAGCTCGATCAAGTCTGCCAGCTGGCCGCGAAACATCTCTGCACGGTCCGGCCTGGAGGCGTCGGGATAATCAAAGCCAAGTGTGGCCAAGGAGTCTAGAACCCGAAAGGTACCTTGGCTCTTGCCGTATAGGGTTTCGACGCCAATGATCGCTGCAATGATGTTTTGCGGCACGCCATAACGGGCTGTCGCACGGTCAAGCTCGTCCCCGTACTGTTGCATAAACGCCTGTCCCTGGGCAATACGAATCGGCTCGACCACGCGGCCGCGATAGGTTACCCAACTGCGCGGTGCGCGCGGCTGCCCCGCCGCGACCGGAGCCACAATGCGGGCAACAGTAGGGTTATAACGGGCCTCTTCTAACAGTTGCAGTACCTTAGGTTCCGGTAGTTTGCGCTGCGCGGCTAATTCAACGCCAAAGCGTTGCATCGTGGCGCGACGGGCACTCTCGGTTTGGGGGCGAGACGCAGGGTCAAAGCGACCGCTCGAGCTTTCGCCGGTCTTGCCGCCCGAAGTGGTTCCTGAAGTGGCGCCTGGTCCTGTGCCCGTGTTCGAGCTTGTGTCTGCCGTGGCTGCCTTACCAGACTCAGAGGGAGGCGAAGCGCAACCGCAAAGCAGTGCAGTGAGCACACTAAACTGGAGTAGGCGTCTAAGGCAAAGCATAAATTTTCCTTGTGAAATCAGCCGATATCATACCGATTGCCTGAGCGCAGGCGCGAGTTCCGGTAGAATCAGGGGTTGATTGTCGGGCGTCAGACCCGATTGAGTTGTATTTTTAATATCTGGAGATCGTTGGATGAAAGTGCTTGTTCCTGTAAAGCGCGTCGTAGACTACAACGTAAAAGTACGTGTGAAGTCTGATCACACGGGCGTTGACATTGCAAACGTAAAGATGTCGATGAACCCCTTCGATGAGATCGCAGTTGAAGAAGCGACCCGTCTGAAAGAAAAGGGCGCCGCCACAGAAGTGATCGCCGTATCTTGCGGCGTGGCGCAATGCCAAGAGACCTTGCGCACTGCGATGGCGATTGGGGCAGATCGTGGCATTTTGGTGCAAACCGATGTCGAGCTTCAGCCTTTGGCCGTTGCTAAGTTGCTTAAAGTCTTGGCCGAAAAAGAACAACCTCAGTTGATCATCTTGGGCAAGCAAGCGATTGACGACGACTCTAACCAAACAGGGCAAATGCTCGCCGCATTGCTGGGCTGGTCGCAAGCGACGTTCGCCAGCAAAATCGAACTCGGCGAAGGTGTTGCACGCGTGACCCGTGAAGTAGACGGTGGGCTTGAAACAATCGAGCTCAAGCTGCCCGCGATTGTCACGACCGACTTGCGCCTGAATGAGCCGCGTTATGTGACCTTGCCAAACATCATGAAAGCCAAGAAAAAGCAACTCGACACCGTTACGCCTGAGTCGTTGGGTGTGGATGTTGCGCCTCGCCTGAAAACCCTGAAGGTGGTTGAGCCTGCAGCGCGTTCGGCGGGTATTAAAGTGCAAGACGTTGCTGCACTGGTTGACAAACTTAAGAACGAAGCAAAGGTGGTGGTGTAACCATGTCAATACTTGTCATCGCTGAACACGATAATGTTCAATTAAAAGGTGCTACCCATAACGTTGTGGCCGCTGCCGCAAAAATTGGTGGCGATATTCATGTGCTCGTGGCCGGCGCAAATGCGCGCGCGGTTGCTGACCATGCTGCAAAAATCACTGGCGTTTCAAAAGTGTTGCTGGCCGAGTCACCCGCGTTGGCCGACAGTCTTGCCGAAAACGTTGCCCAGCAAGTGTTGGCCTTGGCCAGCGGCTATAGCCATATCCTGTTTGCCGCAACAGCTTCAGGCAAAAACGTGTCACCACGCGTGGCCGCGTGCCTCGATGTCGCACAAATTTCAGAAATTCAGGCAGTGGATTCGCCCGATACGTTTCAGCGCGCAATCTACGCTGGTAATGCGATTGCAACTGTGCAGTCTAACGACCCCGTAAAAGTCATTACGGTTCGTACGACTGGCTTTGATGCGGCCCCTGAAGGCGGTAGTGCTTCGGTCGAAACCATTGCTGCAACCGATTCAGCAGGCTTGTCTACGTTTGTTGGTCGCGAAGTTGCCAAAAACGATCGTCCAGAACTTGCTGGTGCGCGCGTGGTCGTGTCTGGCGGGCGCGGTATGGGTAGCGCTGAGAACTTTAAAATTCTGGATCCACTGGCTGATAAGCTTGGTGCGGCCATGGGCGCCTCACGCGCTGCGGTGGATGCAGGCTATGCTCCGAATGACTGGCAGGTTGGTCAAACGGGCAAAATCGTGGCCCCGCAACTGTACGTGGCGATCGGAATTTCTGGCGCGATCCAGCATTTGGCCGGTATGAAAGATTCAAAGGTCATCGTTGCCATCAATAAAGATACCGAAGCGCCGATTTTTGGTGTTGCCGATTACGGTTTGGTGGCTGATTTATTTCAGGCCGTTCCTGAACTCGTGACCACTCTGTAAGCTTCATTCAAGCATGGCAGAGTATCCTGACCCCGTCCCCGTGACGGGGTTTTTGTTTTCGTTAGTATTGAGGTTAGCTTCATGACTAATCGCGCTCCGGTGGATGATTTTCGCTTTGTGTTTGAGCATATTGCAGGCCTGCCCGAGCTCTTAAAGCTGCAGGCTTTTTCTGAGCTTGAGCCTGATTTGATTGAGGCGGTGCTTGAAGAAAACGCCAAGTTCACAGCCGAAGTCGTGGCGCCCACCAATTGGGATGGTGACCAGCACCCTCCGGTTCATGCCAACGGTGTGGTCACAATGCCCGCCTCATATCACCAAGCGTTTCAGCAATTTGTTGAGGGCGGTTGGCAAGGCTTGCGGCACCCTGAGCAGTGGGGGGGGCAAGGTTTGCCCAAATTGTTATCGTGCGCCACAACAGAAAACCTCAATGCCGGTAACCTCGCGTTTTCGTTATGCCCCTTGTTGACCGATGGCGTCATTGAGGCTTTGCTGTTATCCGGTTCAGACAAACAACAAAAACTTTATATCGAAGCGCTGGTGCAAGGTAAGTGGACTGGCACCATGAATCTGACCGAACCGCAGGCCGGTTCTGATTTGTCTTTGGTGAGTACACGAGCCGTTGCACAAGCCGATGGTACCTATCGCCTGTTTGGTCAAAAAATTTACATTACCTTTGGCGAGCACGATCTCGCTGAAAACATCGTGCACCTGGTGCTGGCCCGTATGGCTGATGCGCCCCCTGGCGTTAAAGGATTGTCGCTATTCGTTGTGCCGAAGGTGCTCGTCAATGACGACGGTTCGTTAGGTGCGCGCAATGACGTTTGGTGTGCGTCGATCGAACACAAACTTGGCATTCACGGTAGCCCAACAGCGGTCTTGCTGTTTGGTGATGATAAGGGCGAGGTTGGTGCTGGGGCAGTCGGCACGTTAGTCGGCCAAGAAAATCGTGGCCTTGAGTACATGTTTATCATGATGAACGCAGCGCGCTTTGGCGTAGGCGTGCAGGGCATTGGTGTCAGCGAGGCTGCGACCCAAAAAGCGCGTGCTTATGCGCGTGATCGCGTTCAAAGTCGGGCCATCGAAGGCTCTGCCGCTGCAGTACCGATCGTGCAGCATCCCGACGTACAGCGTATGTTATCGACGATGCGTGGTTTGACTGAGGCAGCGCGTTCGATCGCTTGTGTGGCTGCTGCGACCGATGATTTAAGTCTCGAGCATCCTGATCCAGAGGTGCGTCGCACCAAGCAAGCGTTATACGATTATTTAGTGCCGGTTGTGAAGGGGTTTTCAACTGAGTGTGCGCTTGAGGTGACTTCACTCGGCGTGCAGGTGCATGGCGGCATGGGTTTTATCGAAGAAACGGGTGCAGCACAGTTTTATCGTGACGCGCGTATTTTGACAATCTATGAAGGCACGACTGCGATTCAAGCCAATGATTTGGTTGGGCGTAAAACCTTGCGTGACGCGGGCGCGACTGCAATGGCGCTGGCAGAGGCGATGCAACAAACGCTGCGCGAGCTCGAAGCCGAGAGCAGACTTGCACAAGCTGATGAGGCGGCAGGGCTGCAGTTGATCCATGCCAACCTAACTGCTGCCGTTCAAGCGTATCAAGGCGCAGTGCAATATGTGTTGGATCATGCCAAAACTGATATTCGTGCGGTATACGCGGGTAGCGTGCCTTATCTGATGCTGACAGGGTACGTCTTGGGTGGTTGGCACCTCGCACGCGCTGCACTGGTGTGTAGCGCAGCGCAGCGTGCGTCGCACACAACACCGTTTATGCAAAATAAATTTGCGACGGCGGTGTTTTATGCCGGGTCGATCTTGCCTCGAGTACAGGCACTTAATCTTGCGCTCGCACAGGGCGCTGTGATGAGCAAGGCGTTACAGCGTTCTGACTTGGGGTAACAAGCGCGAACCTGGCTTTATAAGCGCGGGGTTGCGCCGAGCTCGTGGCCCTGCCAAAAGCGTTGACAAGGCTTGTTGCGGTGCTGCGGGATGGGCGCGCAGGCGCCCATCATTTAAGGCAGGATGGCATCTAAGCTTGTATTGACCTCAATTAAGATTGGTGCATTCGCCTTGAACGCTTGCGCAATCACAGTATCGATTTCATCCTTCTGTGTGATGCGTGCCGAGGCCATGCCAAAGCTGCGTGCGAGGTCATGAAAATCAGGATTAAACAGCGTGGTGCCGCTTACTCGCCCTGGGTAGCCGCGCTCTTGGTGTAAACGAATCGAGCCGTAACTGGCGTTATTTGAAACGATAAAGATAATCGGCAGTTTGCGTTCAACTGCCAAAATCATTTCGTTGCCTGTCATTAAAAAGCCGCCATCGCCAACAATACAAACCGTGGTGCGCGTGGGCTCACGTAAGGCACAGGCTACTGCGGCCGGTGTGCCGTAGCCCATGGCACCTGCCAGAGGCGCCATCAACCGCTGACCCGTTTTGAAGGTGAAGTGACGATAGACGGGTGCAGCAAAGGTGCCCGCATCCAGGCAAATGGTAGTGTCAAGCGAAGCATTGTTCATGAGTGCGCGCACGACTTCGGTAAAGTTCACACCTTTTTTTGCTTGACGCGAAGGCCAGGCCGCCCAAGATTGAGAATGCTCTCGTAGTGCACTGAGCCAACTCGCACGTACCGGGCTAGTCGTGGGGGCGGGGCCTTGCGTTAAGGCTTTCACCAGGCCAACAGGATCGCACACCAAGGGGAAGTCGGCCACAGTATCCCAACTGACCACGCGCGAATCCGGATAGCAATGCAACAAGGTTTGAGTCGCTTGTGCGTAAGCCGGGAACTGATAATTTTGTGTCGTGATATCGCCTAAGCGGGTGCCTAAGGCCAGAATGAAATCGCTAGTTTGCAAGGTTGCCATTTGCGCTGCAGGGTTCGACAACCCTAAGTCGCCAACAAAAAGCGCATCATCATTTGCAAAAATGTCATGACGCCTGAAGGACACCATGGTGGGCAGCTGCCAATGGTGCACGAAGGCCGCCAACGCTTCACGACCACCTGGGCAATCAAAGGCTCCGCCTGCAATGACAACGGGGCGCTGTGCCCTCTTCAGTTGTTCAATAATTGCGGTCAAGGTGTCGGCATCAGGTAGTCCAAAAACATGAGGATGTTGTTTGAAGCTTGGCTCTGGCACAGTTTGCTGTTGAATATCTTCAGGCAATACCAACACAACGGGGCCCGGTACGCCTGACGTGGCCATACGAATGGCCTTGAAGGCAGCCTGAGCGATTTGTTCGGGGCCTGTGCACTCGAATACCCATTTGGCGATCGAACCAAACATCTTTTGATAATCGATCTCTTGAAACGCTTCGCGACGCAGATCGCGCGCAGCGATTTGGCCAATGACAAGAATCATGGGTACGGCGTCTTGTTGCGCGGTGTGCACCGCAATCGCGGCGTTCGAGGCACCTGGGCCACGGCTGACAAGCGCTAACCCAGGGCGACGTGTGAGACGCCCGTCTGCCACGGCCATGTAGCCGGCTCCGCCTTCATGCCGACAAGTGACGACATCAAACTCTGGAAAATCCACCAGTGCGTCGAGCAGGCCTAGGTAGCTCTCGCCCGGTACGAGAAAGAGTCGATCCATGCCGTAGTCAGAGAACACTTTAAATAGGGCGTGGCTTGAGGTGAAGTTTGTCATCGCGTGGATCAGGCAAAAAATTGGTGAAGATCGAAAATTAGCACAGCGCGGCCCATCCCGCCTGAGGTTGGACTTGAGTTTTGTTGTAAAAAACAATCACTTTAATTAGCTGTGTTTGCAAACAGTACTGTATGCGTGTACAGTACTGTTTATGGTCACTGACCAAACAGTTTTGCCGGTTCTAGGTCCCCGGCAACCACCCTGGGTCGTTACGGCGGCCGGGGGTGGTTACTTAAACGTAATGCATTGTCCGTCTATTTAAGGAGCCCCACCATGCGTCAATCTCATGCACAGCAAGCCCCACGCGCCCAATTCGCCCCATCTTTCGCGTCTTCAGCCGCGCACCAGGGCTCACCAAGCGCAAAAGGTATGTTGTCTGACATCCTCTTGTTGTCTTTTTGGGTTGCCATGATCCCTGCGGTTTTATTGATTGGTAATGCAGCTGGGTTCTGAAGTCTCTTGCAGGCGTATCCTTGCTGCTATGCCCTTGCACGCCTGCAAAGCCAGCTAACTACCGGCTAATAGCACGACGCCTAAAGCGATTGCGCAACAGCCCAGCAAGCGTCCCCAGCCAACAGGTTCACGTAGCAAGTAAAGCCCTGCAAGCGTGACCAGTAGCATAGACATTTCGCGTGCAGGCGCCACCAAGCTCACCGGGGCGCCGTCGCGCAACGCGTACAACACCAAAATATATCCAAGCGGGGATAGCACCCCAATTGCCCACGCTAGTGGCCAATAACCTTTCATGGCGGCAAGGGCTTGCTTAGGTTGTCGTGCGGTGTGTGGCAACAGCATTACGGTGCGTGTGGCGCAGGTCGCCCAGTCAAACACAACCGGGGCAATCAAAAGAGTTTTGACTCCAAAGGCATCTATCAAGGTGTATGCAGCAATAAATGCGCCAACCAGGGCTCCCCAGCGGACGCCCACCATAGCCGCCGGTTGTAACAGACGACCAAGCTTACCTTGTGTCGCAATTAGTAAGACGCCAGCCACCACGCATAGCATTCCGCTGACACCACGCACCGTAGCAGGTTCGCCAAGCAGTAGCAGAGCCCCCACTGTCGAGAGCATCGGCCCCGTGCCACGCGCAATCGGGTACACAACCGATAAGTCGGCCAGTTGGTAGCCGCGCTGTAAACACAAGCTATAGGCTAGGTGCAAGGCGCCCGACAGGGCGATGCATCCTACGATTGGCCAACTCCACTCGTTTTGCTCAAAGACCAACACCCACACCACCCAAGGGGCGTACACAATGGTGCAGCAAAGCCCATAGGCAAACACGAACGCTGCACCAACGTGCGCCGCACGTTTGGCAAGCAGATTCCAAGACGCATGTGCAATCGCGGCCGCAATCACAAAAAGCAAGGCGGTAGAGCTCATAAAAATTTAGGATTAAATTTAGAACTCAAACTGGCAATTAATCTACAACTCAAATTAGAATTCAGCCCAAGAATGAACCTAGATGGTTCGTGTCACAAACAAGCCATAATAGGCTTTGTAACATCCGGCGAGCCTCAAAATTGGCGTAACAACCCAAAAATGTTGTAGAATCAATGGCTTTGTTAACGCATCCTCTGCCCGGTAGCGGCCCCTGAATAGGTCAGGCGCACGTCAAACAATACCGATCCAGGCCTCGTGCTCTGTCAGCGATTTTGTTGCTGTCAACGCCTAGCGCACTGGTGAAACAACCGAGAGCAAGATGACTTGGAGTTCATATGAACCTGATCGCTATTCTTGAGCAAGAAGAAATTGCTCGCCTCACTGGCGGTAAACCCGTCACCCAGTTCGCCCCAGGCGACACCGTTATCGTTAGCGTTAACGTCGTTGAAGGTGCACGTAAGCGCGCCCAAGCCTTTGAAGGTGTTGTGATTGCTCGCCGCAATCGTGGCCTGAACTCATCGTTCATCGTTCGCAAGATTTCTTCTGGCGAAGCCGTCGAGCGTACGTTCCAACTGTACTCAACTCAAATCGCCTCGATCGAAGTCAAGCGTCGCGGTGATGTACGTCGTGCCAAGCTCTACTACCTGCGTGATCGCTCAGGCAAATCAGCACGTATTAAAGAAAAACTGGTTCGTAAAACTGTCGCAACTGCATAAGCTGCCTCAGTTTTTACAACGGTATGAAAGCACCCTCCGGGGTGCTTTTTTGTTGCTTCTCACAGAACTTCTGACTGTTCTAAAGCGCGCTCAAAGATTGCGTCCGATGCAATGCACCGAGTTTCTGTGGGGCCGTCTGAGATTGCGCCTCTTTTCCAACGCGCGTGAGCTGTTTCGGTTAAAAAGGAGCCTATCGTTTCTTATAAAAAGATTTTCCCGTATGTCTGCTACTCCTCCTGAAAGCCCACGCGTTCGCCGCCCGCCCACCCGTCCCTCGTTTGACCCGATGACCCAACCTTGGGTGCCTTCAAGCCTTAAGTTTGGGGCCGTGCCTGACAAGCACTTGAACCCTGAGTGGTTGCGCACGGTGCTGTCTAAAAATATTGAACGGCCGCTCGATATCCCCAACGAGTCGCTGCGGCGTATGCCTGGTCGCGAAGGTACGCCCGTTGAGGCGGCTGTGTTGGTGCCGATTGTGATGCGCCCTGAAGGCTTGGCCGTATTGCTCACACAGCGCACGGCCCACTTAAACGACCATGCCGGGCAAATCAGTTTTCCGGGGGGGCGCTGCGAGGCCAGTGATCTTGACGTACAAGACACCGCCTTACGCGAGACTGAAGAAGAAACAGGCTTGATGCGTGAGCATATCGAATGTTTGGGTGGCTTGCCGCGTTACATCACGGGTTCAGGGTTCGCCATTAATCCGGTGACTGCCTTGGTGCGCCCCGGCTTTACGTTGGCGCCTGACGAGTTCGAAGTCGCCGAAGTGTTTGAAGTGCCATTGTCGTTTTTGACCGACCCCGCAAACTACCGTTTTCATCAGGCCCATTTGCCGGATGGCGGGTTGCGACAGTTTTATTCGATCCCGTATAACCAGTTTTTTATTTGGGGTGCCACGGCGGCGATGCTGCTTGGTATGTGTCAAGTATTGTCTGAGGCGGCCGCAGCGAGCTAAGTAGACACAGACTTCAGTACGAGTCGTGCGCCGCTTTTGCTTGAACGAGCCTCACGTAAAGCGCATGGCGACCTGCATCGATTTCGTTACGCGCCAACGCTGATAGCACTCCACAGTTCGGTTCGCGTTGATGTGTGCAGTTATAAAACCTGCACTCGGGGATATGCGCATCGAACTCTGGAAACCCTCTTTCAATCTCGTCGCGGTCAAGGTGAAGCAAGCCAAAGCCCTGAAAGCCCGGCGAGTCGATTAAATCACCCCCAGCTTCGGGTAGGTGGTAGAGTCGGGTGCTTGTTGTGGTGTGTTTGCCCGCGCCTAGTGCGACCGAGTGCTCGCGCGTTGCCGCCAAGGCCAGAGGCACTAAGGTGTTGAGCAAGGTGGATTTTCCCATTGCGCTTTGCCCTAACAGCAAAGAGGTTTGCCCAGTGAGTAAAGGCAAAATCGTCGACATGACCTGCGCAGTATCCTTGGCACAGATATCAATGATCTTGACGCCAAGTTTGTAGAAGGGCGCCAGCTTAGCCCGTGCCGCTGGCAGGCCTTCAAGCAGATCCACCTTGTTCAGCAAGATAATTGGCGTAATGCCAGCAGACCAGGCACCCGCAAGCGCGCGACCCAAGAGATCGTCTGAAAATGCCGGAGCCACCGCAACCACAATCAATAACTGATCAACGTTAGCCGCAAACTGTTTGCTGCGATTTTCGTCTGACCTGAATAGCAAATTTTTGCGTGGCAAAACGGCTTCGAGTGAGCCTTCGTCCAGGCCCTGGCGCGTGAGTTCAACATAGTCACCAACTGTGGCCTCGTTTTTTTTACCGCGCGGAAAGCACTTGATCAGCGACTGGTCTTGCAGTTCAACCGTATAGTGCCGGCCATGTGCTGCAATGACGCGCCCCTGCGTGCGTTCAGTCATGACGCAAGCAAGTGACGGATGCGAATCGATACGGGCGGATGGCTATCGTAAAACGCCGAATGAACTGGGTCTGGGGTCAGCGTTGAGGCGTTGTCATCCACTAGTTTGACCAGTGCTGAAACGAGTTGCTCAGCCGAGCTTTGCTGCGTGGCAAAGTGATCAGCTTGAAACTCGTCTTTGCGAGAAAACCAACTAAAAAGCGGTGTTAACGCGAAGGTGAAAACAGGAATCACCATAAAAAAGAGCAACAAGGCCATGCCATCATTGCGCCCGCCCAATTGGGGGATCACACCCAAATCCGTGTAAAACCAGCTTTGTTGGGCAATCCAGCCCAGGATCGCAAAGAAGAACAGAGCGCCTGCAAAACTGAATACGAGTCGCTTAAGGATGTGTTTATGTTTAAAGTGCCCGAGCTCGTGTGCCAACACCGCGATGATCTCGTCGGGCGTTAGACGTGCAAGTAGTGTGTCAAAGAAGACGATTCGACGCGCTTTACCAAAGCCAGTGAAATACGCGTTGCCATGAGCCGAGCGCTTTGAGCCATCCATCACAAACAAACCATTGAGTGCAAAGCCGCAGCGCTCGGCTAGTGCTCTGATGCTGCTTGCAAGGGTTTCGTCGGTGAGTGGCGTGAATTTATTAAAAAATGGTGCGATCCAGGTCGGAAAAATAAACAGTACGAGCAAGTTAAAGCCCGACCACAGCCCCCAGGCCCAAAGCCACCAGTAGGTGCCTGCCTCGGCCATCAGCCACAACACCGCCGCCAGTAGTGGTAGCCCGAGCACCGAGCCCAGCACAAGCCCTTTGAGCATATCGCTGATGAACAAGCCCAGGGTCATCCTGTTAAAGCCAAACTTGGCCTCAAGCTTAAATTGACGGTAGATTGAAAAAGGCAGGCCAAGCACACCAAGCGCGACGCTGACTACAACGATCAGCAAAACTTGTCTGAATAAATCGTGGGTGGTCAGTGCGCTCACCCAAAGATCAATGGTTTGCAGGCCGCCCAGCAGGGTTAGGCCCACTAATACCGCAGCATCAAACACTAACTCAAGCATGCCCAGGCGCACCCGTGCGGTGGTGTAGTCAGCCGCCTTTTGGTGACTGGCTAAGGTAATGCGGGTGGCAAACTCAGCAGGCACTGCGGCGCGGTGCGACAGAACGTGTCTAATTTGACGATTGGCGAGCCATAAACGTACGCCAACCATTGCGAGCAAAAAAACAACAAATAAAAGTGTCAGCATAAGACCTGTTGGCCGCAAGGCCGTGTGTGAGAAAATCACGGTTTAACCGGATTGATTATATGGCCAACACTCGCCCGCAGGCTGCAACAAAGCAAACGCCCAAGCCCCATCCAAATGAATTTCGCTTGGTTTGGCTTGATATGGAAATGACTGGGCTTGATCCCGAAAAAGAACGCATTATTGAGGTGGCAGTGGTCATCACTGAGCCCGATCTGACAATCGTGGCCGAGGGCCCCGTGCTTGTGGTGCATCAACCTGATAGTTTGCTCGACGCCATGGACAGTTGGAATAAATCGACTCATGGCAAAAGCGGCTTGGTCGAGCGCGTCAAAGCCTCGACGCTGACAGAGTCTGAGGTCGAAGACCAGTTGATCGCCTTTATGGCGCAATACGTGCCTGCAGGTAAGTCGCCACTTTGCGGCAACACGGTCAGCCAGGATCGGCGGTTTATGTTTAATTACATGCCTAAACTCGAGCAGTTTTTTCATTACCGCACGATTGATGTCAGCACAATCAAAGAGCTGGCGCGACGCTGGAAACCCGAGTTACTAAAAGGGTTCGAAAAGCGTAGCAAGCATGAGGCACTCGCTGATATTTATGAATCGATTGATGAGTTGAAGTATTACCGCGAACACTTTATCAAAATCTAGCGGCTGGGCCGAGTCGCGTCTGCGCTCGCTGCGCGCATTTTTTTGCGGATAATGATCCGGTACCAAGAGTGCAGCAAGACGGTTGACGTGGCAAGCCCGATGGTCGCCATCAGCCACATACTGCCCGCGCCTACGGGCGACCCTGCTAGTAGCTGATTGCGCACCGGTTCGATCAAACTTTTGCCAGGACCAAAGCCCATCCACCAGCCACCTGAGAGCCCAACAACCATCAGGGCAAAGGTTTGTAGCAGCATTGGCACGAAAGCGATCTTGTGCGCCCGCAGCAAATAACTATTAATGCACTGCATCGCATCAACGAGATGAAAGAAAGGAAGCAAGACCAGCAATGACAACGCGACGCTCGCGACAGCGGGGTTGTTTGTATAGGCCGCGACGATGAGTTCTCGACCAAAGAACAGGGCCAGGGCTGTGATCACTGCGCCGCATAGTCCAACGACCAACCCCATCATGCTGGTGCGGTGTGCCTGATAAATCTGGCGTGCACCAATCGCCTGCGCAGTAAGGGCTGCCGTGGCGACCCCAATTGACATTGGCATCATATAGGCGAGGGCGGCCAGATTGGACATGACTTGGTGTCCGCCGATGGCTGCAATACCCTCTTGGGCGACTAACAAAGACATAAACGTAAAGGCGCAGACCTCAACGAGGTATGAACCGCCCATCGGTAGGCCAAGCTTCAAAATGGTTCCGATGCTTTTGAAGTCGGGCACACCAAGGGTTAAGTGAAACTGGCGATAAAAAGGATGGCGCAGCACGACCCATAGACCCAACACCAGTGTGATCCAAAACACAATGGCTGAAGAGATTCCCGCGCCGGTCGCGCCAAGCGCAGGCAAACCCCAGTTACCAAAAATCAGCAGCCAGTTCAAAAATGCCTTCAGGGCGATGCCGATCAGATTCAAACTCATGACAAGTTTAGGGCGGGATACCGCGTTGGCTAACCCATAAATCGTGCGAAACAACAGTGCAGCGGGTAGACCAAAAGTTAACGCCCAGAGGTAGTGATGCACACTGGTACGGACCTCGGGGGCGATTTCACCCGAGAAACTGAGCCAGACGTCAGGAAACAGCATGACGACACCGCCAATGACGGACAGCAGCAGCGACACCCAAACACCTTGTCCCCAAACTTGCCCAACCTTTTTAAGCTCGCCAGCGCCAAAGTGTTGCGCCTGGATCGGAATCAAGGCGTGCATGACACCGATCAAGCCGATGAAGATTGAGATGTAAATGGCAATCGAGAGGGCCATCGTGGCCAAATCGGTTGGGCTGGCGTGGCCAGTCATAGCCGTGTCGAGCACCCCAAAGGCCATACCTGCCCACGAACTAATGAGCACCGGCCACGACTGCTTAAGAATCGCCAGTAGGGTCGCTTTACGGGATTGCGGTGCAGAATGTAATGCGGTCATTGAGTCGAGATACGCAGCAAGCGATAGCGGTCATAGCGGTCGGCGCCGCGTGATCCTTGCCACAATACTTTTGCGACATCACTGTAGCCCGCCGAGCCATCTTCAATTTGCTTGAGTGTCGTTTGCTGCAGCACAAAAGGGCAGCGTGAATCATACGTAAACGTAAGACCATCAAACACATAGAGTGAGGCGCGCGGCCCAAGGGATAAACCCTGCGCACGCATACAACTTGCTTGTCCCGAGTCGGCCACTGCAAGCGCCAGCGCTTGTTTGACCTGGCCTGACATTGGGCGATAACTTCGCACGTAGTCAAGCGGGGGGAGCCATAATAAAACTAAAAGTAGCCAGGTCAGCGTTAAGCCCGACGCGCATAGCAGTGAGCCGCGCCACAGCACTGCGGGCCGTAATCTGAGTCGCCAGATGATCAACGCAACCCAGCCAAGAGTGACCAGCGCAGCGGCAACGACAGGCCACCATAATAGTCGCGGTTCGTAACCGATCGTTTGGCGAGCGATGTTTAGCGAGATTTGCTTAGGGATGCCGAAGTGCAGGGCAAACCAGCCAAGCCATACACACACGATGGTGACTGAAAAACACATCAAGGCAAACCAGTCGAGTGCGTTGATGACACCACGACGCATCGTTGGCAAAGCGAAGGCTGCCAACGCAGCAAGCGGCACGACAAATAAGACATATTCGGGTTCGCCCGGCTCTTGCAACACCGGCAACGTGAGCAGTACGCCAAAGAGAAACGCAAGAGGCAACCAGATATGTGGGGCGGTGATCCAGCGTCGCCATTGCCAAACCGCTAACAAAGCCAGGGGCCAGATTGGCCAAAGAAACCAAGGCAAATCACGCAGGGGGCGCATGGCCACTTCGAACTCTGGCAGGCCAAGGCGGGTGGTGTTCCAGTAGCGCCAGGCTTCGATCCAATCGGGGTCTGCGCGTGTGGCGAGTGTCCACCATGTAGCGATGAGGGCGCTCGCGATCACAATGGCACCCAAGATATGGTGGCGCTTGGGCCACAAGCCGCTTCTGGGGTGGATGGCAAACAACAGGGCGAATAGAACAGGTATCAGGCCCGGCCAGGCTCTGCTAAAAAAAGCGCCAGCCAGTGCGACGGCTAATAAGGCCGCCCCAGATTTTGGTTTGTCTAGCATGCGTGCCAAAGCGAAGAATGCCAGTGCATGACAAGCAATGTGCGCTGGCACGATTGAGGTTTCGTGCAAGCGTGACAAGATACCGATCGTGGCCAAGAGTAGCAGCGCAGCCGCATCGGCTAACAGTCTGCCGTAGTCTTTGACCGACGGTTCACCGCCAAAGGGAAGGGCCAGGGGTTGTGCTTCGGTGCGTCGTCCCAGCAGATACGTGCCGTACCACAACGACGCCAGGGTCAGCGAAAACCACACTAAGTTCGCGAGCCGCGAGGCCACGATATCGCCCAGTAGCGATCCGAACAGTGCCACTAAGCCACCGCCTGCCCACATTGTCAGGGGGCCATCTTGCGCGAGCCCTAGTGGTCCGATGTGAGGGGTCAGCCATCCCGTATTGCCGTGCAAAGCCGAGAGCATGCTCGCTAAGCCGACCACGTCGTCGGTTTTCCAGGGATCACGCCCTAGGAGACCTGCAACGATGTACGAAAATGCCAGCACAAACAACAATAGCCGCGGTAATTTAACCGTGGCCGGTGCGGTCATGCGAGCGGGAGTGGCTGGATGTTTTGGGGACACGTCTGGAATATAGCCTGCTGGGGCGTTCTGACAAAAAAAAGGCAGCCAAAGGCTGCCTTGGTTTACGCAAGTTGACCGTTAGGGATCAAATTACGCAGACGCCTTTTTTGTACCTGTTGTGCGAGCAAAACGCGCACGGAATTTTTCGACACGGCCGGTTTCAACCAAGCGAGTTTGAGCGCCGGTGTAGAAAGGATGTGATTCAGAAGTGACGTCGCATTTAAACAAAGGCATGGTCTTGCCATCGATTTCGATGGTTTCACGGCTTGTGAGCGTTGAACGTGTCACAAATTTGTTGCCAGTTTGCAGGTCAACAAAGGCCACGTCTTGATATTTTGGATGAATGCCGTCTTTCATTTTGAATCCTTTAAGGTTGGTCGGGTCGCCGGTGGGTGAGATGTTGTCTAAAGAGGACTACCTCTGACAGCCCGCCACGTATCCTGAGTTCAGCCCAGCATTCTACAATGAATAGGTGCTTAAAGCAAAGCAGCAATGCTATCCTGACAGCCGTGTCTTTTAAAAAGACCTATTTAAAACAAGCCCTTGGAGCCTCCATCGTGTCACGCAAGCATGAAATCCCGACCATATCCGAGGCCGCAGGTGTTCGTTATCTACATTTCGGGACTGAATGGGTGCAGGGGGCTATGTGGGTGGATCAGCCTGCTGAGCTCGTGCTTGAGTACACCGCCCAATTAATGGCTTGGTTGTTGTTTCTGAATCCGTCCCGAGGGCAAGACCTTGGTTTGTTAGGGTTGGGAGCGGGCTCAGTCGCGCGGTTTTGCCTCAAGCACACTCAGCACCGTCTGCGCGTGGTCGAATGGAACCCCCTTGTGACGTCAGCGTGCGAGTTGTACTTTAAATTACCAAGGCCCGCCCGCCTGAAGATTGACCACTGTGATGCCGCAGAGTGGGTCGCCGACCCCGAACAACAGGGCAGTTGTGCGGTGCTGATGGTGGATATTTATGATGGACAGGCTCGGGGGCCCGTGCGAGATTCATTAGAGTTTTATCAAAATTGCCGCGCAGCGCTCAGTGAGGTGGGTATGTTGACCGTCAATTTATTTGGCGCTCACGCGAGTTTTGAACGCAATATTCGCAATCTGAGCCAGGCCTTCGATGGGCGACTGTTGACGCTTCCTCAGATTGATGCGGGCAACCAGATCGTGTTGGCGTTCAAGGGACCCAAGCTTGAGGTGTCAATTGAACGGTTATTATCACGCGCCGAGGATGTTGAGAAGCAATATGGGCTGCCGGCAAAAAAGTGGGCGCGCTCGATGCTGGGCCGTGCTGAAAATTCAATGTTGGTGATTTGAGCAACGCAGCAGACAGCACGGCAGCAGACAGCACGGCAGCAGACAGCACCGCAGCAGACAGCCACGCACAATGAGAGAAAGATTGGTTCAATGATATTTCGGGCTTACATTTCGCTGTTGCTCTGCGGGCTCCTGTGTCTGGTGGCGCCTAGCGCTTGGGCGCAAACCAAGTCGGTGTTTGTGTTGGGCACTGAGCGAGGCCCTGCGGCCGAGGCGATGCGAGAAGGCCTGCGCGACGCCTTGAAATCGGTTGGCTTTATTGAAGGCCGCAACCTCAAGATGATTGTTGAGACGGTGGTTGACGACGAGCAAAAGCTCAGTCAGCAAGCACTGAACTTAGTTTTAGCGCGCCCGGATGTGTTGGTGGCCCTGTCGGCACCCGCCGCGCAGGCATTGATGCGACACACCAAGCAAATGCCGATTGTGTTTGCTGGTGTCACCGATCCCGTGCAAGCCGAGTTGGTGCCCAGTTGGTCCGCATCGGGCTCGAACGTCACCGGAGTTTCTGACCTGCTGACGATGGCCCGTAGGGCTCAGTTGGTTCGGCAGTTTGTTCCGCAGGCGAGGCGGGTCGGCGTGGTGTACAACCCAGCCGACGCAGCCTCCGTGCTTGTGATTCGAGAATTTCAAGAACAGCTGACAAAAGCCGGAATGCTGATGGTTGAGGTCGCCGCGTCACGCGCCTTAGACGTTGCTGCCGCCGCGCGAAGTTTGATTGGCAAGGTCGACGCAATGCACACCTTTTGGGATTCGCATACCCAAGCGGCGTACCCAGGCTTGGTGAAAGTGGCCAACGATTCAAAGATTGCGCTGCTGGCTGCAGACACTCTCAGCGTGCAAGCCGGAGCCTTGGCAGCCCTGGTGGTCACTGAGCGCGACGTGGGAGTGGCCGCAGGTCGTCAAGTCGTTCGCATTTTGCGTGGAGCCAAGCCGGGCGCGATTGCTCCAGAAACCATTAGCAGGCCTCAGATTCAAATCAACCTGGTCGCTGCAAAAAAGCAAGGCGTCAGCCTGTCTGAAGCCTTGCTCAAGAGCGCGACTGTCATTGTGAAAGAGTGATTGGCGGCGTGTGGGCTTTGTAAGCGATAATGTGGTGAGTGGGCGAGAATTTAAAGCCCTTGATCGTATAGCCACACACTGGATAAGTCGCCCTCACTATGATTGATCTTGGTATCAATATTGACCACGTCGCGACACTGCGACAACAGCGCCATACGGCCTATCCCGATCCTATCGCGGCCGCTTTGTTAGCCGAAGAGGCTGGGGCTGATCTGATCACCTTGCATTTGCGCGAAGATCGACGCCACATTCAGGATGCCGACGTGTTCGCGCTGCGACCGCAACTGCGCACCCGCATGAATCTTGAGTGCGCTGTGACGGCCGAAATGCTGCAGATTGCGTGCCAGGTCGTACCACAAGACGTCTGTCTGGTGCCAGAAAAACGCGCCGAGCTCACCACTGAAGGTGGCCTTGAGGTTGCGGGTGCTTTTCAGGTCGTAGGGGCGGCGGTCAAGCAATTACAAGCATCTGGTATCCGAGTCTCACTGTTTATTGATCCTGAGGCAGTGCAGATTCGTGCCGCCGCCGATACCGGCGCCACAGTCATCGAATTGCACACAGGTGCGTATGCAGAGGCCACGTCAGAAGCGATGGCTGCGCTCGAACTCAAACGACTCGAGCAGGCAATTCGGGTGGCGGTAGGCTTGGGATTGCGTGTAAATGCCGGCCACGGTTTGCACTTTGGCAATGTGGCACCCGTTGCTGCACTCGAGGGCATTGCAGAGCTCAACATTGGCCATGCAATCGTGGCACAGGCAGTGTTTGATGGTTGGCAAAATACCATCCGAAACATGAAGGCCGCGATGGTGACGGCAAGGCTTAATGCTCAGCGTGGCGTGCTGTTGCAGCCCCATAAAAACTAACCGGGCCAGCAATTGTGAGTGCGATTGCCGGTATCGGAACTGACTTGGTCAAGATGGATCGTATTGATCGCGCTTGGCAGCATCACCCAGAACGCTTCCCCGAAAAAATCTTAGGTACAGATGAATTGCGTGTGTTTCGCGCTCGCGCAGCGCGTGATCGCTCCCGAGGCGTTCGCTATTTGGCGACGCGGTTTGCGGCGAAAGAGGCCTTTTCAAAGGCAATCGGGTTGGGAATGCGCATGCCGATGTGGTGGACGCGCATGCAGACCTTAAATGGGCCGGGTGGCAGGCCGCACATCGTGCTGTCTGAGCCTTTAGCACAGTGGTACGCCGAGCGTTACGGCGCGGCGCATGTCTCGCTCACTGATGAATCTGAGTACGGTGCCGCCTATGTTGTTGTCGAGTCCTTGCCGGCGCGTTGATGTCACTTCTGGCCCTGGTGCCTCTTAACTGAACTTACGAGAGACTTTGTGAACGCTACTAAAAAAACAACCACAAAAACAACCACAAAAACAACGAAAACAACAACGCTCGAACGTGGTCCTTTGATGGTCGATGTCGCCGGCCACACACTCACCGCAAACGAAAAAAAGAGGCTGCAGCATCCTTTGGTGGGTGGGGTAATTTTGTTTGCCCGTAACTTTGAAAATCGCGCACAACTCGTCGCGTTGACGCGTAGCATCCATCGCTTACGTACCCCTCATTTATTGATCGCGGTTGACCACGAAGGCGGGCGCGTGCAGCGATTTCGTACTGACGGCTTTACCGTGCTGCCGTCGATGCGGTGCTTAGGTGAGCGCTGGATGCAAGACCCCTTGCAGGCGATGCGTATGGCAACTGAAGTTGGCTATGTTTTAGGCGCCGAACTCCGAGCGTGTGACGTTGACCTGAGTTTCACGCCAGTCTTGGATCTTGATTATGGGGTGAGTTCAGTGATCGGCGATCGGTCTTTTCATCGCGATCCGCGGGTGGTCGCGATGCTGGCGCGCGCGTTGTCCCAAGGGCTGCAGCTAGCCGGGATGGCCGCTTGCGGTAAGCACTTTCCAGGTCATGGCGCAGTCAAAGCGGATTCGCATCACGCGATCCCGCGCGACCCGCGTTCGCTCAAGCGTATTCTTCAAGAAGATGCTGCGCCCTATCAATGGCTGGGTGACCAGGTAATCGCGTCTGTCATGCCCGCGCATGTGATTTATTCAAAGGTTGATGCAAAACCCGCTGGCTTTTCATCTAAGTGGATTCAAGAGATTTTGCGCCGCAAGTTGCGCTATGACGGGGTGGTGTTTTCTGACGATCTCACGATGGAAGGCGCCGCCGTTGCAGGAGACATTCTGGCGCGCGCGCAGGCGGCTCTGCAGGCTGGTTGCGATATGGCGCTGGTTTGTAATCGCCCCGATTTAGCTGATGAATTACTGGTGCGCCTGTCACACCAGTCTGAGCCTGCCTCGGTGGCGCGTATTGCCCGTTTAATGCCTACGGTGCCCGCACCCGATTGGCAAGGGTTGCAGCAACAACCGGCCTATCAAAAGGCGCTTGAATCCGTACGTGAACTTCATGAGCGAAGCTGAAACTCCAGATTTTGACATCAAAGAGTTTCTAGCGCGCCTGCCTCACCTGCCGGGCGTGTACCGGCATATCGACGTGTTGGGTGAAGTGCTTTACGTGGGCAAAGCACGCGACTTAAAAAAGCGTGTTTCATCTTATTTTCAAAAGACCGCCTCAAGCCCGCGCATTGGTCATATGGTGGCACGTGTCGTCAAAATAGAGGTCACTGTCACGCGCTCGGAGGCCGAGGCGCTGATTCTTGAAAACAATCTGATCAAAAGCCTCAAACCACGCTACAACATTTTATTTCGTGACGATAAGTCTTATCCTTATTTGATGCTATCGGCGCATGCCGCGCCACGCATCGCGTATTACCGCGGATCCACACAAAAAAAAGGGCAATTTTTCGGGCCCTATCCCAGTGCCTGGGCCGTGCGCGATACGTTGCAGATTTTGCAAAAAGTGTTTCGCTTGCGCACTTGCGAAGATTCGGTATTTTCAAATCGTTCGCGGCCGTGTTTGTTGCATCAAATCGGGCGTTGCTCGGCGCCCTGTGTAGATGAGATCACCCCAGAGGCGTACCAGCAAGATGCCAATCGGGCGGCGCAGTTTTTAAACGGTGAAACCCAGCAGATCATGGGCGATATCGAGGCGCGTATGCTCGCCGCCTCGCAAGCCCTTGAGTTTGAACAGGCCGCGTTGTTGCGCGACCAAATGGGCGCACTGGCCAAGGTATTGCACCAGCAAACCATGGAGGACAGCGATCAAAGCGACACGGATATCATTGTGGTGGCCCAGGCAGGTGGGCGGGTGTGTGTGAACCTGGCGATGGTTCGCGGCGGCAGGCATCTGGGCGATCGCGCATTTTTTCCCACCCACACCGATGGCGATTCGCCGGCGCAAGTGCTTGAGGTTTTTATTGCTCAGCATTATCTCGATCACCCGTTGCCAGCGGCTGTGGTCGGCTCGCATGCTTTGCCCGACAACGAGTTAATCGATTTGCTGGCTGAGTCACGCGCCACCAAGTCGCGGTTTATCAGTCGGCCGCAAGGGGTGCGACGCGCCTGGCTTGAACAAGCAACACGTAATGCAGAGATGGCGCTGGCTAACGCCTTATCCGAATCAGGGGCTCGCAGCGCGCGTACGCTCGCCCTGGCTGAGGCGCTTGATCTCGACACCGACCCTGTGGTTCTTGAGGCATTGCATATCGAGTGTTTTGATATCAGTCACACTGCGGGCGAGGCCACACAAGCGTCGTGCGTGGTGTTTGCCCACCACGCCATGCAACCTTCACTTTATCGGCGCTATAACATCGCTGGCATTACACCCGGTGACGACTACGCCGCTATGCGCCAGGTGCTGACACGGCGGTTTGGCAAAGTCGCCGATGGTGAGGCGGTGATGCCCGGCTTAGTATTAATCGATGGTGGCAAAGGCCAGGTTGAGATTGCGCGGCAAGTTTTCGTTGAATTAGGGCTCGATATCGGCGTGTTAGTGGGGGTCGCTAAGGGCGAAAACCGAAAGGTGGGGCTTGAAACCTTGATTTTTGCTGATGATCGTGCTTCACAAGCTTTAGGGCAAGAGTCTGCTGCCCTGATGTTAATTGCCCAGATCCGCGACGAAGCGCATCGATTTGCCATAACAGGGATGCGTGCCAAGCGGGCAAAAACGCGTAATGTGTCCAGACTTGAAGACATTGACGGCATTGGTGCCAAGCGTCGGCAACGGTTATTAGCGCGTTTTGGTGGCTTTAGCGGCGTAGCAAACGCCAGCATTGAAGACCTTGCTTCGGTTGAGGGGATTTCTCCTGAACTTGCCGAGCGGCTGTATTTTGCACTGCGTTGAAACCTCTTTGTCATGATGAAGTGAGGTAGCATAGCGCCATGCCTTTTAATCTACCTATTTTTCTTACGTGGCTGCGTATCGCCATGATTCCGATGGTGATCGGGTTGTTTTATTTACCCGAGACTTGGATGACCTTGGCCGTGCGCGATGCCTGGGCGGCGGGCGCCTTCGTTCTTGCGGCCTTAACCGACTGGTTCGATGGTTGGCTGGCCCGCCGCTGGAACCAAACCTCGGCCTTTGGCGCATTTTTGGATCCCGTTGCAGATAAATTAATGGTGTCTGCTGCCTTGCTGGCCTTGTTAAATTTAGATCGAGTCGACGTGATGATTGCGTTGATTATCATCGGCCGCGAAATCACAATTTCAGCGTTGCGCGAATGGATGGCCCAACTAGGTGCCAGCGCCAGCGTGGCCGTCCATTGGCTGGGTAAATTCAAAACCGCCGCGCAGATGATTGCAATCCCCTGCCTGCTGTATCACGCTGATCTCTTCGGGATTCCGGTGGCGCGAGTGGGTGCCGCGCTAATCGTCGTGGCCGCCATTTTGACGGTCTGGTCGATGCTGTATTACTTGCGTCGCGCCTGGCCTGTGATTCTCGAAAAAACAACTTAAGCCACGCGCACTGTTAGGCTGCATCCTCTCGGCCGAGACTGCACCAAAGCTCACGACGCGAGCGTTCGCGCACAAAATTTCTGCGGCAGTTTCTGGTTCAAATCTCGTGTTGTCTAGCGCAGATTTGATTTAGATCAATACACCAACCATTGCTAGAAACTACGATTTAGACATGTTGTCCTGATCGAGTTCTAGCATGCGTACACATTCCCTTTGCAGCACAGTTGCCAGTCAGGAGGTGGCGCGCCGCCGCCGGGGCTTGGTGCGTCTTGGGCTGGCTTGGCTTGCGATGATGCAAGTGATGATGTTCGCGCTGCCTGGGTATCTGCGGCACGAGGCCGGGGGTCAAGACAGTCTCGAGGTACTTGACTGGGCCATTTTCTTAATGAACTGGGCCAGTTTAGCGCTCACCATTCCGGTTATTTTGTATTCGGCCTGGCCGATCTGGCTTGGTTGTGTGCGTGCGTGGGCAACCCGCCGAGTCACCATGGATGTGCCCGTTGGGATCAGTATGCTCGCGGCGTTTATCCCAAGCGTGATTGCGACCTTCAGGGGTTCAGGCGAAGTTTATTTTGACTCGATCACGATGTTTGTCGCTTTTTTGCTTACTGCCCGTTATGTCGAGCAGCGCGCCAGCATGGTTGACCCTGACGCGCCTGCCCAAGCGCTCTTGGTACGTGCTGGAGTGTCCGTGCGCAGTGACGGGTCTTCGCAAACAAGTGCGATCCCTGTCAGCGAGCACTCCAAGCAGCACCTCTCTGCGCGGGGTGGGGTGAAGCATTTCAGCGTGCCGTTAGTTAGGCAGGCCAACCGCGTGGCGAGCGTGTTTGTGATGATTCAAGTTACGGTGGCCGCAGTGATCGGCGTCGTGTGGTGGGTGATCGAACCCACACACGCCTGGTCAGTGTTGGTTTCGCTGCTTGTGATGAGTTGCCCCTGCGCCTTGTCTCTGGCCGCACCGGTATCGTTAGCCGCGCTTCAAGTGAATCTGGCACTTGGTGAACCTTTGCCCGCGACTGAGCGTGAGGCCTTGCTAGCTCTCACCGCCCGCATTACCCGCCAAAATCTTTATGGTGCGCTGGCGTGGCATGTCTTGACAATGCCACTAGCTGCAATGGGTTGGGTGACCCCTTGGTTGGCTGCGCTGTCGATGCTGCTGTCGTCGGTGGCAGTGGTGCTCAATGCCTGGCGCCTGTACCGACCTCGGCGGGCAGGGCTAAGTCGGGCGGTGGGTGTCCTGACACAAAACGCACACCTTCGAGCCTAAGGCAGAACCATGGAAATCCTGTATCTGCTTTTGCCCTTATCGCTGGCCATTGTTGCCTTGATCGGTGCCCTGTTGTGGTGGGCTGTTTTTTCAGGGCAGTACGACGATGCCGAGCAGGCCGGACTTTCTATTTTGCAAGACGACGATCACACGATTAATTGATACAGATCAAAGCCGACATCTGCCGCTCTTGGCATGATGTCAGCATCACGATTCATGAGACACGAGGCGCTAATCATGACAAGTACTGCCGCAGTCAAAACAGAAAATTTTAATTATGGTGTGGTCAGGCAATTTGCCGTGATGACGGTCGTATGGGGTGTAGTGGGGATGTTGGTTGGGGTGGTGTTAGCCGCACAACTGATGTGGCCACAATTGAACTTTGATGTCCCGTGGCTCACCTACGGACGCTTGCGCCCGTTGCACACCAATGCGGTGATCTTTGCCTTTGGTGGTAGTGCACTTTTTGCGGCTTCGTATTACGTGGTGCAACGTACTTGCCAGGCGCGTTTGTTCTGCGCACCACTTGCGGCGTTTACGTTTTGGGGTTGGCAGCTT
The DNA here is from genome assembly GCA_903932425.1 of uncultured beta proteobacterium. Taxonomy (GTDB): domain Bacteria; phylum Pseudomonadota; class Gammaproteobacteria; order Burkholderiales; family Burkholderiaceae_B; genus Zwartia. The sequence continues at coordinate 30,873 of CAIZGG010000099.1, forward strand.
GTCATTGTTGCCGCGGCCATCACACTGCCTTTGGGCATCACCACTAGTAAAGAATACGCCGAACTCGAATGGCCGATCGACATCTTAATTACGCTGGTGTGGGTTGCCTACGCAGTGGTATTTTTTGGCACCATCGTCAAGCGCAAGGTCAAACATATTTATGTCGCCAACTGGTTTTTTGGTTCATACATTTTGACGATCGCGATTTTGCATATCGTGAACAACATTGAAATGCCCGTATCGCTCTGGAAGTCTTACTCTGCTTACGCGGGCGTACAAGATGCGATGGTGCAGTGGTGGTATGGCCATAACGCGGTGGGGTTCTTTTTGACCACCAGTTTTCTGGGCATGATGTATTACTTTGTGCCCAAGCAGGCCGAGCGCCCCATTTATTCCTATCGCCTGTCGATTGTGCACTTCTGGGCCTTGGCGTTCACCTACATGTGGGCCGGCCCTCACCATCTGCTCTATACCTCGTTGCCCGACTGGACCCAGTCCTTAGGGATGGTGTTTTCGTTGATTCTGTTAGCGCCTTCATGGGGCGGGATGATTAACGGGATCATGACCTTGTCTGGCGCTTGGTACAAGCTGCGTACCGATCCAATCCTGAAATTCATGGTGGTCTCACTGTCGTTTTACGGCATGTCTACCTTTGAAGGATCCATGATGTCGATCCGTACGGTCAATGCGCTGTCGCATTACACCGATTGGACCATCGGACACGTGCACTCAGGTGCGCTGGGCTGGGTCGCAATGATTACCTTTGGCATGCTGTATTACCTCATCCCCAGGCTCTGGGGGCGCGAAAAAATGTACAGCGTCAAACTGATCGAGGTCCACTTCTGGATCGCGACAATCGGTGTGGTGTTGTATATCGCAGCCATGTGGATCGCCGGTGTGATGCAGGGTTTGATGTGGCGTGCGACCGAAGTCGATGGCTCGTTGACGTATAGCTTTGTTGAATCAGTTAAATCGACCGCGCCGTTTTACTTCATTCGGTTGTTGGGTGGGGTGCTTTATTTAAGCGGGATGCTGTTGATGGCCTATAACGTGTTCAAAACGGTCATTGGGCAAACCGCGGTGAATCCAGTCGTGCCTGGCGCGACTCCTTCAAATACTCAATCAGCCAGTTTGGCAACGGCCTGAGGAGCGCATCATGGCAAACGAAAAAACAAGTTTCTTCTCGCATGAAACGCTTGAAAAAAATATTGGTCTGATGATCATCTGCAGCATTCTGGTCGTGATGTTTGCTGGGTTAGTGCAGATTGTTCCGTTATTTTTTCAGCACTCAACCACCAAACCCACTGCTGGCGTCGAACCCTACGATGCGATACGGTTGATGGGCCGCGATTTATATATTCGTGAAGGCTGTGTGGGTTGCCATTCGCAGCAAATCAGAATGTTGCGTGCCGAAGTGCAACGCTATGGCCCGTACTCTGTTGCCGGCGAATCCGTCTTTGATCACCCCTTTTTGTGGGGGTCCAAGCGCACGGGCCCAGATTTAGCCCGCGTGGGCGAGCGGTACTCTGACGATTGGCATCGTATCCACCTGCGCAATCCCCGTGCGGTGGTGCCCGAGTCGAACATGCCTGGCTATCCCTGGCTGGCAGCAACCCCAGTTCAAAGTAATGATATTGGCGACCGGATGCGTGCGTTGCGCATGTTAGGTGTGCCTTACACCGATGCTCAGATTAGTGCTGCCCCCGAGGCGCTGAAAGGCAAAACAGAAGAAGACGCCTTGATCGCCTATTTGCAAGGGCTAGGCACCGGGGCGCGCAAAGCCGCACAAGCGCAGTCGCTCAAAACTGGAGGTCAATGATGCTTGCCTATCTCAACGCGTTGTCAACAGTCTTGGCGATGCTGACGTTCTTTGCAATTGTCTGGTGGGCGTTTTCACACGGACGTCAGAAGGCGAACCAAGAAGCGGCCATGCTGCCTTTTGCCTTGCCCGATGAATCGCGCCCACATCAAACCGGAGGCACACAATCATGAGCGACTTTATCAACGGCTTTTGGGGCTACTACGTTGCCTTCGTCGTGTTGGCGGGGATTGCCTGGTGCCTGTGGTTGATCTTTTCGCAGCGCAAGTGGCTTAAGCCACAGTCCGGTAAGGTTGAAGATACCGGTCACGTGTGGGACGGTGACTTACGCGAGATGAATAATCCAGTGCCTCGCTGGTGGACCATGATGTACATCATGATGTGTGTATTTGGCTTGGGATATCTCGTGCTGTATCCGGGGTTGGGCGCTTTTCAAGGTCGTTTGGCGTACACCTCTGCACAAGAGGTAAAGCAAGACCAGGCTGAAGAAGAGGCGAGCGTCAAGCCAATTTATGCGCGCTTCGCCAAAATGGATATCCCACAGATTGCAGCCGACCCTGAAGCGCATTTGATCGGCGAGCGGTTGTTCATGAACAATTGCGCGCAGTGCCATGGTTCAGACGCAAAAGGAAGCACGAGTTTTCCAAATCTGGTCGAGGGGGATTCGATTTATGGCCGTCAACCCGAAGTGCTAACGGCAACGATTACCAAAGGCCGCAATGGCGTGATGCCAGCGTTAGGTGCGGCAATTGATGCAGGCACCGCTGGGGATATTGCACAGTATGTGCGCTCACTGTCGGGCTTGGCCCATGATCAAATTCGCATCGTGCGTGGCAAAGGTGAATATATGAATGCCTGCGCCGCGTGTCATGGCGCTGAGGGCAAAGGTAATAAGGCCTTGGGGGCACCGAACTTAACCGACGACGTCTGGTTGTACGGAAGCTCAGAGGCAACCATCGTCAACGGCATTTTGAACGGGCGTAATAATCGCATGCCTGCTCAAGAACAGACGCTGACTCCCGAGCAGATTCGCATGGTGGCCGCTTGGGTGTGGGGCCTCTCAAAAGGGGTGGATGTGACCTCTGCGACAGTCGCTGGCGCCCCGGCAAAGTGAGCGCCTTAAATGTCGCCTGATTCACCCATGCTTGTCGCGGTGTCTGCTAATGCGAGTGCGAATGCAGATGCAGATGCAGATGCAAGTGCCTTAGGCGCTCGCTCTGCCGATCATGATTCTGCTTCTGCGTCTGCGTCTGCTTCGGCATCTGCTTCTGCTTCTGCTTCAGTTCCGGCTTGGCGTCCGTTGGGCGCTAAACCTGCAAGCGATCAGACTCATGTCGTTGAGCAAGCGATTAACGAGGTCAGACAAAAAATCTATATGCGCTCGGTCACAGGGCTGTTTGCCCGTTGGCGCTTAATTTTTGTTGGTCTGACGCAGTTAATTTTTTACACAATTCCTTGGTTGAACTGGAACGATCGCCAAGCAGTGTTGTTTGATTTGGGCGCGCGTAAGTTTTATATCTTTGGCATGGTGTTGTGGCCGCAAGACGTTATTTACTTGACACTTTTGTTGCTCATCTCAGCGTTGGGGTTGTTTTTATTTACAGCGGTTGCGGGCCGTCTTTTTTGTGGCTATGCCTGCCCTCAAACTGTCTATACCGAAATTTTCATGTGGATCGAGCGCCATACTGAAGGCGATCGGGTTGCCCGCATTCGCTTGGATGAAGCGCCTTGGTCTGTGCGCAAGCTGCGGATCAAGGCTAGCAAGCATGCGCTTTGGCTGCTGGTTGCAGGGCTGACTGGCTTTACTTTTATTGGCTATTTTGCGCCGATCCGCGAGCTTGGTCAGGCATTGATCAGTTTTTCTTTTGGCCCTTGGCAGTGGTTTTGGTTTTTGTTTTATAGCTTTGCTACGTGGGGCAACGCGGGCTTTTTACGCGAGCAAGTGTGCAAGTACATGTGCCCGTATGCGCGTTTTCAAAGCGTGATGGTGGATCCCGATACCCTTGTTGTGACCTACGATTCGGCGCGCGGCGAACCGCGCGGCGCACGGTCACGCAAGGTCGATCATCACGCGCAAGGCTTGGGGGATTGTGTCGATTGCAGTATCTGCGTGCAAGTGTGCCCAACCGGCATCGATATTCGCCAAGGTTTGCAATATATGTGTATTGGTTGTGGCGCGTGTGTAGACGCCTGCAATCAAGTCATGGAAAAAGTCGCCTACCCGCAAGGTTTGATTCGCTACACCTCCGAGCGCGGCATGCTAGAAAAATTGTCGGTCCAGCAAGTTCGCAGGCATTTGCTGCGACCACGCGTATTGATTTACAGCGCCCTAATGCTCGTGTTGTTAGCCATTTTTGTGACCGCTTTGGCAACCCGCACCACTTTGCGGGTAGATGTGATTCGCGATCGTGGCATGTTAGGCCGTGAAGTTGCTGGCGGGATGATCGAAAACGTCTATCGCTTGCAGATGATGAATGCGTCAGAGCATAGCCTTGTTTTATCCGTAAGCGCCGAAGGTTTGCCCGGCTTAAGTGTCAAATTTGCTGATCCCTCTGTCACCGTGCCGAGAGTGAAGTCTGACGCGAAGACACAAGGCGCTCAGGATTTTGAGGTGCCACAGATTGAGATCGCGGCGGCCTCGAATCGAGTCCTTGCGGTTGTACTGCGAGCACCCCACGATGCGGCTAAACCAGGATCTCACCCGATTCATTTTGTGACGACGTCAAGTGCGCCTGATGGGCATGTTTCACTGACAGTGCGCGAGGCGTCAAGTTTTATTGTTCCGCAATGAGGTGCGTAGTCAATCGACTAAACAGGATTTCAAAAGATGAACATACAAGAAAAAATTAATCACGAGGCGACACTGCCTTGGTGGCGACAACGCTGGCCATGGCTGTTGATGGCAGGCCCGGCCTTAGCCATCGTGGGCTGCGCAATCACGATCGTACTGGCGTTTCATGGATTCTCAGATCAGGCGATCTTTGACGGTGGTGTCAAACGAGGCTTAGTCGTTGAAAAAGCCGCGCCACAGACACCTTCATCACAAACGCGTTGATAAAAGGCCCAATATGAAACGCCGGTCGTTGATGTTGATCTTATGGCCGTCATTTTTGATGGCAGGGGTAGCAAGCGCGGTCGTTTTTGCGTTAATTGACCCGCTTGATGTAGCGATTTTTGGGTACTTTCGACCAAACCGCGACGTGCTGTACGCCGCGGGCTTTTTCTTTTTTTGGTTGATCGCAGCGCTTTCAAGTCTGCTGACTCTCTATATCTCGCCCAGCCAGCAAGACACGCAGCACGATATTGGGTTTTAGTGCCGCTCGCCCGCCAGCATGCGAACGGCGGTGTAGGTCATCACATCAACGCCGTCCTGGTTCTTGACGTCAATACGCGAGGTCACAACGGCGCGATTGTTTTTTGATGTTGGTTTAATTGCAGTGACTTCAACTTCAGCCCACACCGTGTCGCCGGCCACAACGGGGTGCAGCATTTTTTTGTGCACTTCAAGTAAAGCCAAGCCTGTTCCTTGCACCATTCCTTGCATCAATAAGCCTTCGATCAGGCCGTAAGTCAGTCCGCCGGGGGCAGGGCGACCTTTCATTGCACCGTGCGAAAATGTACGATCAATAAAGATGGTTTCGAGCATGCCCGTGACACTGATGAAATTAATGATGTCGGTCTCAGTGATGGTGCGCCGAAACGTTCTAAAGCGCTGTCCAACCGATAATTCTTGCCAGGTGTAACCGGCGCCTAGTAATTGAGCTTCGCTCATGTCTTCTCCACTGGGTTTTGTGCGCGCTAAACAAACAAATACAATAGGGGGACTCAGTTGTTTTTTGTTGTCGCTGCGGTATATTCGAAGTCAAGTATAGGGCATGTCGCTGTCGGGTGATTGGCCCCAACCCCTATGATTTTCAGGATTATTTTTTATTATGCTGACCGCACTTGAGTTCAATCAGGTTCCAGCCCAAGAGGCTGCCTTTCGAGCTGAAATCAGAAAGTTTTTAAATGAAGCGTTAGTCGGTATGCCCTCGCACGCTAAAGCGCGATCCTGGATGGGAACAAGTGACGACTTCAGCAAAAAATTGGCGAGGCAGGGTTGGCTCGGGCTCACGATCCCTAAAGAATATGGCGGTTCGGGTAAGGGCTTCTTTTCAAGATTTGTATTGTCTGAAGAATTGCTCGCCTCGGGTGCACCAGTCGCTTCGCACTGGATCGCAGACCGCCAAAGTGGCCCCTTGCTGTTGCGCTACGGCACCGAGGCACAGCGCCAGTTTTATATTCCGCGTATCTGCCGCGGCGAAGCGTTTTTCTGTATCGGGATGAGTGAACCCAGTTCTGGGTCTGATCTGGCCAGTATCCGCAGCCGCGCTCAACGCACCGAGGCTGGTTGGTTGCTCAATGGCAGCAAAATCTGGACAACCAATGCGCACGGCTGTCATTACATGATCGCCTTGGTTCGCACCTCGGGCGAAACTTCCGATCGTCAAAAGGGGCTTTCTCAAGTCATCATTGATTTGAGCTTGCCTGGCGTGACCGTGCGCCCCATCAAAGATATGGCAGGAGACGCGCATTTTTCAGAGGTCTTTTTTGATAACGTCAAACTTGGCGCTGATGCGTTAGTCGGCACCGAAGGCCAGGGTTGGGAGCAAGTCAACGCTGAGCTTGCCTTCGAGCGCAGCGGCCCTGAGCGTATTTATTCAAGTATCGCGCTCTTGGACTGTTGGGTCGAGGCGTTGCGCGCTCAGGCCATTCATGATGCCGAAACTAATGCGTTAGTGGGCTCGATGGTCGCTGAAATGGCAACTTTGCGGGCCTTATCTTTGGCCGTGACACAAAAATTAGTTGACGGTGAAAGCCCAGCGATTGATGCCTCAGTCGTCAAAGACTTCGGTACTGATTTTGAGCAAAGGTTAATTAGCAATATTGCGGCCTGGTTAGGCGCGCACCCAGAGTTCATTGCGTCTTCAGATCTGTTGCAGACTCTGGGCTACCTTGAACAGATGGGCGCGACCTTTTCTTTGCGTGGCGGTACCCGCGAGATTTTGCGTGGCATCATCGCGCGCGGTTTAGGATTACGGTGACTCTTATGCAAAACGATTTTTATGATTCGGCCGAGCGTTTATTTGGCGAAGTTTGCACCCCTGCGGTGCTCAGGCAAATCGAACAAGGCGCTGATACCGCTAAGTTGTGGTCAGAGTTGAGTTCAGTTGGGTTTGCAGACGCGCTCTTGCCCGAAAGTGCCGACGGCGCAGCGCTGACGCTCACCGAGGTGTGGCCGATGCTGTTTTCGATGGGACGGCACGCGCTGCCCTTGCCTTATGCGCAAACACTGTTAGCGCGCGCGTGGTTGCAGCAGGCGCACGCGACCACCTGTGCGCAGGCTAAAGTACTGGCTCAGGGCTTGCCCGAGGGTACCGTTACCTTAGCCCCTTTTCGAGTCGTAGCAGATGGGCAGGGCGTACGGGCGATTGGCGTCAGTTTTGGTCGCACCGCGACTTGGGTGTTGGCGCAAAGCGATACAAACGTATGGCTCCTACCTACGTCGAAAGCGCAACAGACACCTTCGGGTGGCTATGGGTCGCTTGACGCTGATTTAACTTGGTCTACTGACGTTGCAAAGGCTTCGTTGCTGGGGCAGTTTGCGCAGCCTCAGTTTCGTGAGTTGTTGGCGCTATCGCTTGCAGTCTTGATTGCAGGGGCGGCTGATCGCGTCTTTGAAATGACGCTGGGTTGGGCCAATCAACGCGAACAGTTTGGTAAACCGATTGGTCGCTTTCAGGCGCTGCAGCAACAAATTAGCGAAGTGGCCGAGCAGGTCTTTGGCGCCCGAATGGCGGCTGAAATGGCCTGTCGCAGTACCAACTGGCAACCCACGCCGGCCCTGGCGGCTTTGGCAAAGGCTCAAACCAGTCAAGCCGTGTCACGCATTGTGGCCGTTGCCCATGCTGTGCACGGTGCGATTGGCGTGACGCACGAGTTTGATCTGCAGCTTTATACGCGTCGCTTAAACGAGTGGGCTCGGGCAGGCGGTGGTGCGGGCTATTGGTCGGGTGTGTTAGGTCAGCAGGTGCTGGGCGCCAAGAGCTCGGCTCTGGATTTTGTGCGTACAGAGCTGTTTGCCGAGCCCGCCTTTTAAACGACGCTCAGTCGTTGGCCAGCCTAGTTGTCTGTGCCAACGTCAGCAGGGCTTGCCCACTAACTCATTGAGCGCATGCATATCCAGGATTTTGACTTCGCGCTGACTGATTCTGATCACGCCGTCACGGGCAAAGCGTGAGAACAGTCGGCTGATCGTTTCGAGCGTCAGGCCCAGGTAATTGCCGATTTCTTCTCGGCTCATGCGCATCACAAAATCGGTTGGCGAATACCCCAAAACAGCTAGGCGTTGCGACAGATTGCTTAAAAAGGCTGCGAGGCGCTGTTCAGAGCGCATGGATCCCAAGGCCAACAAAACCTGATGCGAACGCGCGATTTCTTTGCTCATCAGGCGGCGCACTTGATGCTGCAGCGATGGCACGTAGCGACTGATCTCGTCAATGTCTTGCACGCGTATAACGCAAACCTCAGAGTCTTCCATGGCGATGGCTGACGAACTGTGCTCGCCTTCGATCATGCCATCTAAGCCGACAATCTCACCAGGCAAGAAAAATCCAGTGATTTGCTGTGTACCGTTGGCTTCTTCAAGAAGGGTTTTTAACGAACCGCTTCGCAGCCCGAATAAGGCGTTTAGTGTCTCGCCGTGGCGGTAAAGTGCCTGGCCTTTCTCGACGCGAATACGCTCTTTAACGAGGTTATCCAGTTGTTCAACTTCATGGGAAGGCATGCCGACCGGTAAACAAACATGTCCCATCATGCAGGTCGAGCAATGGGTCGCATTTACTTCAACTGGAATTCGTTTTTGCATGGTGTAGCCTCGCGCTAGAGTATTTAAAAGTTTAAATCACACAGCACATCTGTACTTAATACTCGGCTTACCCCCCCCATTGTATCCCTCTTGACCTTAGTTAAGCTTTAGATCATTCAATATTGATTTAAATCACGGTGCGGCGTTCATAAGCACGCCACACTAGCCATGTAGAGCTTGGCGGTAAGGGGATGCCTTCTAGGCAGAGGCTCAGACCGGCCGATTTAAAGTCTAGAAGGTCTACGAAAGATCCAGAAGATCCCGTAGCCTCCGAAGCTCCAGAAGATCCAGAAGCTCCAGAAGATCCACGCGCTCAGGATTTGTTGCGCTGCTATTGAAAAGTCACTACTTGGCCGCACTTATAAGCCATCTCCAACGGGCCATAAGCCCTTGTTACAGGAAAAGACCATGCGATTCGATAAATTAACCACCAAGTTTCAGCAGGCACTGGCCGATGCGCAAAGTATGGCTTCGCGCAGCGAGCATCCCTATATTGAGCCCGTACACGTTCTTTCAGCACTCTTGGCTGATACAGAGAGCGGTGCGTCTAGTTTGTTGTCGCGCGCCGGCGTGGCGGTCAATCGACTGCAAACAGCCCTTGAGACAGCACTCAAGAGCTTGCCCAAGGTAAAAGGCGGCGACGATAACATTCAAGTCAGTCGCGACTTGCAGGCGGTGTTCGCCCGTACTGATAAAGAGGCTGCCAAGCGCGGTGACACCTACATTCCAAGTGAATTATTTTTGCTTGCCTTGGCTGATGACAAAGGTGATGCCGGACGCGCGCTCAAAGAGGCTGGCTTGCAGCGCAAGCCGCTTGAGGCTGCGATCGATGCTGTACGAGGTGGCGAGTCTGTCAAAGATCAAGAGGGCGAATCTAACCGCGAGGCTTTGTCTAAATACACGATGGATTTGACTGAGCGTGCGCGTCAGGGCAAGCTCGACCCAGTGATTGGTCGCGATGATGAAATTCGCCGTGCGATTCAGATCTTGCAGCGGCGTACAAAAAATAATCCGGTATTGATCGGCGAACCCGGTGTGGGCAAGACCGCAATCGTAGAGGGTTTAGCTCAGCGTATTGTGAACGACGAGGTGCCAGAATCATTGCGCGGTAAGCGCGTGTTGTCACTTGATCTGGCAAGCCTGCTTGCGGGCGCTAAATTTCGCGGCGAGTTTGAAGAGCGTTTAAAAGCAGTGCTCAAAGAGTTGTCGCAAGACGATGGTAACAACATTGTCTTTATCGATGAGATTCACACAATGGTCGGTGCGGGCAAGGCCGAGGGTGCGATGGACGCCGGCAATATGCTTAAGCCCGCGCTTGCGCGTGGTGAACTGCATTGCATTGGCGCCACCACTCTGGATGAGTATCGTAAATACATCGAAAAAGATGCCGCCCTTGAGCGCAGATTTCAAAAAGTGATTGTTGACGAACCCAACGTCGAATCAACTATTGCCATCTTGCGCGGCTTGCAAGAACGCTATGAGCTGCATCATGGCGTAGACATCACCGACCCAGCGATTGTGGCGGCGGCTGAACTCTCTAATCGCTACATCACTGATCGTTTTTTACCGGATAAGGCAATCGATTTGATCGATGAGGCTGCTGCGCGTATTCGCATGGAAATCGACTCTAAGCCCGAGGTCATGGATCGCCTTGACCGCCGCATTATCCAGTTAAAAATTGAACGTGAGGCGGTTAAAAAAGAAACCGACGAAGGCTCGATCAGACGCTTTCAGATCATTGAAGAAGAGCTCGAAAAACTGCAACGCGAGTACAACGATTTTGAGGTCATCTGGAAAAGTGAAAAGGCCGCGGTGCAGGGCACGCAATCGATTAAAGAAGAGATTGAACGCGCGCGCGCCGAGATGGCCGAGCTGCAACGCAAAGGGCAATTCGATAAGTTGGCCGAAATTCAATATGGCAGTTTGCCTGAGCTTGAGTCGCGTTTGAAGGCGGCTGAATTGGCAGGTGCAACACCTGGCACGACGGATCGTCCTCGGCTCTTGCGCACCCAAGTGGGTGCTGAAGAGATCGCCGAGGTCGTCTCGCGCGCCACGGGCATCCCTGTTTCAAAAATGATGACTGGCGAGCGCGACAAGCTCCTCAAGATGGAAGACCGCTTACATCAACGCGTCGTGGGTCAGGATGAGGCCGTGGGCTTGGTCGCTGATGCGATTCGACGTTCGCGCGCCGGGTTGTCTGACCCCGCACGCCCGTACGGCTCGTTCTTGTTTTTAGGGCCAACGGGTGTCGGTAAAACCGAACTCACTCGTGCACTCGCGGATTTTCTCTTCGATTCTGATGATCACTTGATCCGCATCGATATGAGTGAGTTCATGGAGAAACACTCGGTAGCCCGTCTGATTGGCGCGCCTCCGGGTTATGTGGGTTACGAGGAGGGCGGCTCGCTTACTGAGGCCGTTCGACGCAAGCCCTATAGCGTGATTCTGTTTGACGAGATTGAAAAAGCGCACCCCGACGTGTTTAACGTGCTGCTGCAAGTCTTGGACGATGGCCGTTTAACCGATGGTCAAGGGCGTACTGTTGACTTTAGAAACACTGTGATTGTGATGACGTCAAACTTGGGTTCGCACCATATTCAGGCGATGGTCGGTAAACCTTACGAGGCGATCAAAGAAGTGGTGTGGGATGAAGTCAAGCAACACTTCCGCCCAGAATTCTTGAATCGTATCGACGAGGTGGTGGTGTTTCATGCGCTGCAAAGTCAGCATATCGAGAAGATCGCGGGTATTCAGGTTCAGCGTCTGACAGCAAGACTTGCGCAACAAGATATGGTTCTTGAGGTGTCTGCGACTGCCTTAGCAGAATTGGCTCGAGGTGGGTTTGATCCTGTTTTTGGTGCTCGGCCACTTAAGCGCGCAATTCAGCAGAATCTTGAAAACCCCATCGCCAAGCTGATCTTGCAAGGCAAGTTTGGGCCCAAAGACGTGGTGCCAGTTGACTGGCGTGACGGCAAGTTTGTCTTCGAGCGCACACTTCAATAGCCCTCTCGCCGAGTGCGCAAGCTCAGAACCGAAGGGTCTGTGGGTTTGCGCCCGGCAGGTTCCGCGTTCAAGCCGCGCAGGCCATGAACGCAGGTCTTTTGATTTACACCGGAGCAGCAGTTTGATCCGTGCGCAGACACCGGGCGCTATGATCCGGTGTGAGCCAAACCAGTTCGGGTGCCGTTTGTTTGCATGACTCAAGCGCCAGGCTACAGCGTTCAGCAAAGGCGCAGCCTGGCGGTAATTTTGTCAGATCTGGGGGCGAGCCCGAAATAGTTTCTAAGCGTGTCCCTTTTTTGACGGCACCGTGCGCCAGGCTCTTGAGAAGCGCGCGTGTATAAGGATGGCGTGGTGAGCGCATGATCGCGCGGGTTGTACCCTGTTCGACGATTCGCCCTGCGTACATGACCGCAATGCGATCAGCCACCTCAACGGCCGCGCCAAGGTCGTGCGTCACGAAAATCACCGACAAGCCTAACTCGCGCTGCAACTCTCGCAACAACAGCAAAATTTGGATTTGCACCGTTGCTTCAAGCGCCGTAGTCGGTTCGTCGGCTAGCAGTAGCTGAGGCTGGCTTGCTAGCGCTAGCGAAATCATCGCACGTTGACGCATGCCCCCTGACATCTCGTGCGGATAGGCATCCAGACGACGTTCTGGGCTGGGGATACGCACACGCTCAAAGAGCGAGAGTGCACGGGCACGTGCCTGATCGCGACTGATGTTTTCGTGGCGTAGGATTGCTTCGATGATTTGGCTGCCAACGGTATAAACCGGATCAAGCGCTAATAAGGGCTCTTGAAAAATCATCGAGGCGACTTTGCCTCTAAAGCTTGATAAGGCCGTGTTTGACAAATGAACGACGTCTTGGCCATCTACCAAAATCTGACCATCGATTTTTGAGCGTGCTGGGTTGTGCAAGCGCAAGATCGAACGTAAGGTCACGCTCTTGCCAGAGCCAGACTCGCCAATCAGCGCGACGACTTCTCCGCGATTAACGGCAAGCGTCACGCCATTGACGGCTTTGACGGGGCTCTTTCCGCCAGTAAACGTGACGGTGAGGTCGCGAATATCGACAAAGGGGGTTTCGGTGGTGTTCATACTGCCCCTTGAGTGTTTGAAACGGCTTGCGAGTGTCCACTGTTCTCGACATGAATCCAGCAGGCGACGCCTTGGCCGTCTTTACTTGAGACCAAGGGTGGCATCTTCTTTGAGCAGACTGGTTGCGCCTGGGCGCAGCGCGTATGAAAGCGGCAGCCAGAGGGTGGGTTGATAGGATTGGGTGGATCGCCGGCCAGAGGCGGTGTTTCGGTGCGCTGATCGGGATCCATTGAGGGTACCGATGAAAGCAGAGCGCGCGTGTAGGGGTGGCGAGGCGAGTTAAAGAGCGTTTCGCATTCGCCGATCTCGACAACCTGACCCAAATACATCACCATCACGCGATCTGAAATATAGCGTACGACGTTAAGGTCGTGACTGATGAATACATAGGTGAGTTTGAATTCGTCTTTGAGATCAAGCAAAAGATTTAGCACTTGTGCTTCAACGGATTTATCGAGCGCCGAGACCGCCTCATCCAAGATAATCAGACGTGACTGCAATGCGAGCGCGCGTGCAATATTCACACGCTGACGCTGCCCACCCGATAACTCGTGTGGATAGCGCTCGGCAAAGCGCTTGGGCTCAAGGCCAACCCGTTGTAATAAATCTCGAGCACGCGCGATTGCATCGCTTTTGCTGACGCCGTGAATCTGAGGCGCAAAGGCGATCGAATCTTCTATCGTTAAGCGTGGGTTTAAAGACGCATAACTATCTTGAAACACCATTTGGGCCTGACGCCTGAATTCTTTCAGGCTCAGCTCACGACTGCCAACTGACTGCCCGTCAAAAATGATGTCTCCATGGTCGGCCGTGATTAAGTTCATGAGCAGTCGCGCTGTGGTGGATTTTCCGCAGCCAGATTCACCCACTACGCCAAGCGTTTCACCCTTGCGCACCATAAAATCAATGCCATCAACCGCACGAACAACGCCACCGCCTTTACCTAAAATATCTTTCTTCAGTGCAAAATGTTTGATGAGATTCTTGACCATCAGCAGGGGCTGAGCAGCGCCACCGACGTCAACGTGATCAGGTGTATAGGTATTCATCAGTTCTTGATCTCCATAGCCGAGCGCAATCCATCCGATAACAAATTAAATGCGATGGAGGTGATGAAAATCATGGCGCCAGGTAACGCGGCGATCCAAGGTTGTACATAGATGGCAGTACGCAAGGTATTGAGCATCAGGCCCCACTCAGGTTCAGGGGGTTTCACACCCAGACCCAAAAAGCTCAGGCCAGACGCCAGGATCATCGAAACCGCAATTAAGCTCGTCGAGTAGACGAAAATTGGGCTTAGCACGTTACCCAGCACATGCACGCGAACAATCGTAAAGGCGTTGGCACCCGAGGCGCGCGCAGCCTCGACAAAATCGCGGCTACGGATTTGTGTGGTGACACTTTCAGCGACGCGTGCGATCGGCGGAATGAAAACGATGGTGAGCGAGATCAGCGAATTGGTGATGCCCGTGCCTAAGACTCCTGACAAGGCAATTGCCAGCAAGACCGACGGAAACGCATAGAACACATCAATCGTGCGCATGATCGAGCTGTTCAGTTTGCCGCCTGCGTAGCCTGCGACAATTCCGATGGTGGAGCCGATCGCAAAGGCTAAGAGCACTGGTGTGATGCCCATAAAAAGAGAAAGCCGCGCGCCCACCATCAAGCGAGACATCATGTCACGGCCTAGCTCATCCGTGCCCAACGGGTAGCCTTCAAAACCAATTGGCTTGAGCCGCTTCATGATTGAGCCAACATATGGATCGGCCGGTGTGATCCACTGACCAAATATGGCCATGATCAGCAAGCAAAAAATGACCAGAGCTGCGAACATGGCGACCTTGTCGCGTACCAGGCGCGACAAAACGTTTTGCCAGTAACCCGCTGAGCGTTCAGTGTCGAGCGACGGAACTTTCTTGTTATCGACGGTAATGTTCAACATAGGATCAGCCTCGTGCGATACGTGGGTCAAGCATGGTCTGAATAATATCGACGATCATGTTGAGAATGACAAAAAAGGTGGCGAGGACGAGGATGGTTCCTTGCAGCAAGGGTAGGTCTCTTTGAAAAATGGCAGAGTTCAATAAAAAGCCGGTGCCAGGCCATGAAAATACCGTCTCGATCAGGATGGAGCCGCCCAACAGGTAGCCCAGTTGTAAGCCCATCACCGCGAGTGCAGTCGGAGCGGCATTCTTAACGACGTGCATGAAAATGCCAACGTTGGTCAACCCCTTTGCTTTCAGGCCAACAATAAACTCTTGCGACAAAATTTCGGCAACGAGTGCGCGCACTGTTCGCGAAATGATACCCATCGGTATCACACTCATGGTGACTGCAGGCAAGATCAGATGCTTGATGTGCTCCCAGTTCCAGTGCCAGTCTGACGAGCCGCCGGGGCCAGCCCCGTTGGGTGGTAACCACATCAGAAGCGAACTAAAAATAATCACAAGAACCATGCCTAGCCAGTAGTGTGGCACGCTGACTCCTAAGACCGAGGTCAGGGACGCCGCCTTATCGACCCACGAATTTTGAAAATATCCAGCGACGAAGCCGAACAAACAGCCAAATACAAAACCGATTAACGTCGCAACGCTCGCCAATCTAAAGGTGTTGCCAACAGCGCGCATGACCTCGCTGGTGACTGGTCGGCCACTTGCGATTGAGGTGCCTAGATCACCTTGAAGCGCGCGCCAACCCCAGCGGATAAATTGTTCGGGATAAGATTTGTTAAAGCCGTAAATCTCCATCAACTGTTTTTGCAACTCTTGCGAGGCATCGGGTGGCATGATCGACACGAGCGGATCACCGGGCGCCAGGTGCACAAGCGCGAAACACACCAACGCTACTCCGAACATAATGGGCAGTGTGTACAAAACGCGTTGAAAGATAAAGCTCAGCATAAAAACAGCCTTTAAATTGATCGTTGAGTCTTGATCAATGCGATCAAAAATAAATGCGGCGACACCACGATGAGCGGTGCCGCCGCCTCCGCAAAAAAACTTAGTCTTTTGTCATCGTTGCGATGTCAATAAACCAGCTCTTTGGCTGAACTACGTTTTTGACTTTTGCACTCATTGCGCGTGGGCCAACGTCATGCGCGATCCAGACGAAAGCGGCTTCGTCAACAATCTTTGCGTGCAGTTTTGCCAACGCTTCGTCACGGCCTTTTTCGTCAAAGTTTGTGCGGGCGTTTGCGACAAGCTGGTCAAGCTCTGCGCTGCCAAAATAGCCCCAGTTGTTTGAAACCGGTGGAAACGCCTTGGTGCTTGAAAAGCGAACCATTGCAAAAAACGGATCCATCGCCGAGAAACTGACGTTGGTGGCCGTTGCACCATTCGCCGCTGGATCTTTAGCACCCAAGCGCCAGCTGTTAAACATGGTGTTCCATTCGATCACATCAAACTGCACGTCAAAGAAGCACTGCTTGAGTGACTGTTGCACAAATTCGTTCATCGGCAAGGGCTGCATTTGCCCCGAGCCAGAGGCCGAGATTTGTACTTTCGTTTTCATCGGCTTAGCAGTTGAGTAGCCTGCTTCGGTCATGAGTTTTTTGGCCGCGGCAGGGTCGTACTTGATGTCAAACGTGGGGGTGCCAAACCAGGGGTGCCCTGGCGGGAAGGTGCCCTTTGGGATGTCCATCATATCGCCCAGCAGGCTCTTGAGGCCCGCGCGGTCAACGCATAAGTTAGCGGCTTGACGCACACGCTTATCTAACCATGGTGAGCCTTCAGCAAACGAGAGTTGCCAGGGCCAGACGTGTGGCTGTGCATTGCTGTAAATGGTAAAGCCGCGTTGCTTAATTTGTGGCATTGCATCAGGAGCCGGAGCTTCAATCCAGTCAACCTGGCCTGAAAGCAGTGCAGCAGTGCGCGCATTGGCCTCGGGCATCGGAATCATGACCACACGGTCAATCTTGGGTACGCGCTTAGGGTCCCAGTAGTCTTTGTTGGCGGCAAGCTCTAAACGCTCACGCGGAACAAAGCGTGTCATCTTGAAAGGACCGCTTCCAGAAGCGTCGGCCGCAAAGGCGGTCCAGGCCTGTTTGGCACGTTCAGCTGGGTCGGTCACTGTGGCCGGCACAGCCTTAAGTTTTTCGTCCCACTTGGTTGGCGAAGCCATGAACAGGTTGGTCAAGTTAATTGGCAAAAATGAATCGGGCTCACTGGTGGTCAGCTCAACGGTCATATCATCGATTTTTTTCGCACTGCGCAATGTCGGCATGCGCGAGGCGGTGACGCCCACTTGGCTGGCGTCAAAATGCGGTGCAGCCTTATCCAACACCTTTTGCACGTTCCAAACTACAGCATCCGCGTTGAAGGCCGATCCATCATGAAACTTCACGCCTGGGCGTAATTTGAATATCCACTTGGTCTTGTCTGTGGCGTCAACTTCCCATGACAGTGCAACCCCAGGTATCACAGCGCTGGCTGCGTCTGTTTTGGTGAGATCCCATTGCGTGAGTGCGTCGTACATCGGGATACCGGTAAACCGGTTACCTTCAAAGCCTTGATCCGGTTGTCCCAGAGTTCTGGGGATATCGGCCGCGGTCATGGCGATTGTCAGGGTCTTGTTCTGTGCCAGCACAGGTTGTGCGAAGGCTGCAGCTAATACGCTCGCCATCAGTGTCATGCGCAGGGGAGTCAGTCCGACTCGAGCAAAAGAAAAGGGTTTTTTCATGGATTCTCCGGATAGTTGAATAGCGGAATCGTGGCAAAGTTGTCGAACATACTTACTCACTGCGAGGTGTGACGCAGACTGCTGACTAGCTACAAAAATATCCCAACCTCGTTGTATGATCACAAGCAAATAGCGTGCCACGCGCAATGAGGTTGGCAGTGAAGCGATTTGGTAGCCAAACGCAGCTTGACCAAGAAATCCTATGGCTTAGCGTTTGGTCACGCCGAATGCCCTTTTAGAGTTTGCCCCTCATTTTGCGCAACATCTTGGTGCATGAAGAGATGAATTTTGGGGCATTTTTGTCCAATGTGGTGCAACATTCTGCTTGCACTTGTAAGTTAATTTAACCAACCTTTCAAAATGAAACTACTCCTTATTAACCCTAATACCTCCGACGCGATGACGGGTGGCATCGCCCAAAGCGCTCAGGCGGTTGCCGCTCCTGGCACCCAAATTATTGCGGTTCATCCTACTTTTGGTCCGCTTTCTATAGAAGGGCATTACGATGAAGCCTTTGCGGCTGCAGGTGTTGCAGAGCAGGTGCGGTTCGCGCAAGCGCAAAGCCCAGACGCGATTGTGATTGCCTGTTTTGGCGACCCGGGGCTTGAAGCGGCGCGCGAGGCAACCCGTGCACCTGTTTTGGGCATCGCAGAAGCGGCATTTCACGCGGCCAGCATGCTTGCAACTGGATTTTCAATTGTTACAACAATGACACGCACTTGCATCATTGCCGAACGCCTGGTGCAGCGTTATGGGTTTGAACATCAATGTCGTGGGGTGCACGGCACTGATATCGCTGTTTTGGATCTCGAAGATGGCGGCGAACCGATGACGCGCCAGATCGAAGAGGTCGCCCGCGCCGCTTTGAGCAAAGATCGCAGTGGTGCCATTGTGCTGGGCTGCGCCGGTATGTCAGCCCTGTGTCATACGCTGACTGAGCGGCTTGGAGTACCCGTGATCGACGGCGTGACCGTTGCCGTCAAATTCGCTGAAGCCTTAGCGGCCTTGGGGTTGGGGACAAGTAAACAGGGCGATTACGCCACGCCCTTGCCTAAAACCTACACAGGCTGGGCTGCACCCCTCGGATGGCCGGGTTGAACCGCACTCAATCTCTGTTTGCGGTGCACCTTGTTGCGGTCTTGTTCGGTGCAACAGGTGTGTTGGGTGAGTTGATTACTGCAGACCCGGTATTCATCACCTGGGGCCGGGCAGGCTTTGCTGTGTTGTCGCTGGCCCTGTTTGGTCGCCTCTTGCTGACTGAGCCACGCTCAAGTGTCTTGGGCCACGGCCGCTGGATCGCATTGCTCCTCTCAGGCGCAATTCTGGCTGTGCACTGGGTCACTTTTTTTATTTCTGTCAAAGTCGGCGGGATCGCCATCGCGACACTGGGTTTTGCAAGCTTCCCGGCCTTTATTACGCTGATTGAGTGGGGGCTATTGCGCGAGGCCGTGACCCGGGCCGAATGGGTACGCCTTTGGCTGGTTAGCCTTGGGCTGCTGCTCATCACCCCGTCGTTTGAACTGTCAAATTTAGGCACCGAGGGCCTACTGTGGGGCTTGTTGTCCGGGGCGAGTTTTGGTGTGCTGGCGGTCTTAAACCGGCGCTATTTGTTCAGGGTCAACGCTTTTGCCGTGGCGGGCTTGCAAAACGCCGTGGTGTTTTTAGTCATGTCGCCCTGGGTGGTGGGCTCGCTGAGCCAGATTAGTCTGGTGAATTGGCTCTGGGTCGCGGCCTTAGGGATCTTGTGTACGGGCTTGGCACACCTCTTGTTTGTGTCGAGCCTGCGTCACTTGCCGGCCCGCAGCGCAGGGCTTGTGGTGGCCCTCGAACCTATTTACGCGATTGCGTTTGCCTGGTGGTTTTTTAGTCAAGAGCCGTCGCCACGCACGCTACTCGGAGCGGCCCTGATCATTTTGACAATACTCAGCGCCAGCTTGGCTCTGCAAAAGGCGCGTTAAACGTTATCATTCGGGCATGACCTCATCGACTTTACCCTCTGCTGCACCTCAGGCACCCGAGTCAGGCTCGCATGCTAAAGGCCGTGATCTTGCCCGCGCAACGCTCAGTTGCGTGGTGCCGGCGTTTAATGAACATGACAATTTAGGTCTGTTGTTGCCGCGTCTGCAGGCAGTGCTTGCTCAAACCGGAGCCAATTGGGAAGTCATCGTGGTCGATGATGGTAGTCGTGATGCCACCGCAAGTCTGATGGCCGCGTGGGTCACTAATCCTGGATTTCGCTTTGTTCAATTGTCGCGTAACTTCGGCAAAGAGCCCGCCATCACCGCTGGCATCGAGGCTGCCGTGGGCGATGTCGTGATGATTCTGGATGCCGACCTGCAACATCCGCCCGAGTTGTTGCCTGCCATGCTCGCGCGTTGGCAGGCCGGGGTTGATATGGTCTACGCCGTGCGCGAAACCCGCGACGACGAAAGCACCAGCAAGCGTTGGGGCACCAAATTGTTTTACTCCTTGCTGGCCGGCTCGCGCGGCGTCAAAGTCCCCCCCGACGCGGGTGATTTTCGTTTAATGGATCGCGCCGTGGTCGACGCGCTTTGCCAGCTTCCAGAGCGCAACCGCTTTATGAAAGGCCTCTACGCATGGGTGGGCTTTGACTCCGAGCCAATTACCTACACGCCTGACGAGCGTCAACACGGCCAAACTCATTACAGCGCCTTGAAGTTATTCACTCTTGCACTCGCAGGCCTGACCTCGTTTACCACCTGGCCGCTGCGAGCCGTGAGCCTGTTTGGTTTTCTTGTCTCAATTTGCTCATTTGTGTATGGCCTTTATATTATTTGTGAATATTTTTTGTTCTCAAATCCGGTAAGCGGTTGGCCGACCATCGTAACCATCCTCTTATTTTTTTCTGGGATCACGCTGATCTCAATCGGTATCGTCGGTGAATACATCGCCCGAATTTTTGAAGAAGTAAAAGGGCGTCCGCTTTATATTGTGCGTCACTCAAGCGGGCGGCGCTTTCGTGATTAATGCGGCGCAGCGGGGCGGGCCGCCAACGCCGATCCCGATTGTTTTTTGTG
This sequence comes from uncultured beta proteobacterium, assembly GCA_903932425.1. Classification (GTDB taxonomy): domain Bacteria; phylum Pseudomonadota; class Gammaproteobacteria; order Burkholderiales; family Burkholderiaceae_B; genus Zwartia. The sequence goes on from CAIZGG010000099.1 coordinate 51,416, forward strand.
CCGACGATTTTGGACTCGAAGCCGGAGTCGACCAGGCGATTGTTGCGCTCGCACAGCTTGGGCGAATCAGCGCAACGGGGTGCTTGGTACAAGCGCCCAATTTTGAACAGTCGGCGCTGGCACTCAAGGGCTTGCCAATCGATCTCGGGCTGCACTTAAACTTCACCGAACCTCTTGGACAAACGGGGCTGTGCCTTCCTTTGGGTGAGTTATTGTGGCGCACCTACTCAGGCCTGATTAACAGGCAGGCCGTCGCCACGCAAATTGATACCCAGCTTGATTTGTTTGAAAAGCATGTCGGACAAGCCCCAGATTTTATCGATGGGCATTTGCATGTGCATCAGTTTCCGGTGGTTCGCGATGTATTACTGCAGGCTGTGCTGCGACGTTACTCGAACAATTTGCCCTGGATTCGCGACACACGTCCAGCCCCGTTGTCTGCGCAGCTGCCTCTTATGCAGCGCTTAAAAGCTCGTTTGATCGGGGCGTTGGGTGCGTCAAGTCTGATGCGTTTAGCTAAACAATCAGGGATGCAAAGCAATCACGGCTTTGCAGGGGCGTATGATTTTGATCGCCCACATCCTGCATACGAAACGATGCTTGCCGCGTGGCTCGAACAGGCCGCGCCACAGATGTTGTTGATGGTGCATCCCGCGACCCATGCTTCGCCCACCTTGGCGTTTGGCACTGACCGCGTTCAAGAGTATCGGGTCTTGTCAGGGGCTGCTTTCGCTTCGCGCTTGCAGCAGCACGGTTTACAGATTACTCGTCTGTCGAAGCTTTTAGCTCATCCCGGCCATAAAACTTAACCCCTAAGGCAATACGCTCGCGACCCTGCGAACGTCGATGCCGATTGGTGTCGCGTAGCGAGTACACGCAACCGCAATATTCTTGCTGATAAAACTCTTCGCGCTTACTGATTTCTATCATGCGAGCCGAACCCCCGTGTTTGCGCCAGTTGTACGTCCAATACAGTAATTGGTCGTAACGGGCAGCTGCACGTTCGCCGCTTGCGTTGATCTGATTCATGTCTTTCCAGCGCGAGATACCTAGTGAACTTGTGATGGTGTCGTAGCCATGCTCGTAGGCATAAAGAGCTGTGCGCTCAAAGCGCATATCAAAGCATTGTGTGCAACGCTCGCCGCGTTCTGGTTCGTTTTCAAGTCCCTTTATTCGGTCAAACCAGTTGTCGACATCGTAGTCAGCATCAATCATGCGAATGCCGTGTTTTTCGGCAAACCTGATATTTTCATTTTTACGAATTTCGTATTCTTTAACTGGATGAATATTCGGATTGTAAAAAAATATATCGTATTGAATGCCTGCAGCAAGCATCGCTTCCATGACTTCGCCCGAGCAGGGCGCACAGCAAGAGTGCAGCAGCACTTTGGTCCGGCCTTCGGGTAGCGAAAAACTCGGGCGTAGGGGGTCTGTCACGATCTAATCCAATTTAGAAATAGGTATCTAGCGGTGCTCGCCCTAAATGTCAGACGATGCTCTTGGGGGCGGCACGCGACTAGTCGTTCGGCGGTCAGTTTAACAAGAAGTGCGACAGCTTTTTCATGGCGATCCAGTTGTCAGAGGCGCTTCACCCAAGACCTCTTGCCACAATTCTTGCACGGCACGACGCTCTGCGAGCAGTTCGTGTTGCTCAACGCGTGCCTTATCCGCCCCCTGTAAACGTACTTCGTGTTGACGGCGTCGCAAGTTACGGTAAGCGTCACTGGCGCGCTGTGCTAACTCTGTCGGGATCAGACCGACTTTGCCTGCAATCTGCAACAACGCAATGTTGCCTAAGTTATTGAGTAACTCTGGATACTGACCTGCGTGTACCAAGATCAAATACTGGGTCACAAACTCTAAGTCAACCATCCCGCCGTGGTCGTGCTTCAGATCAAACTGTTGGCTGATGTTTGGGTGCCCCGTCGTCATTTTGTCGCGCATTGCGCGCACTTGTTGTGCAAAGGGCTCCGGTGCGCGTGGGTGTTTCAAAATCTCGCACCGAATCTGTTCAAAGATTGCACCAACGCGTCGGTTGCCTGCAGCGAAGCGCGCGCGGGTCAGCGCTTGATGCTCCCAGGGCCAGGCGTGACTTTGCTGGTATTGCTTGAAGGACTCAATCGAGGTGGCGAGTAAGCCAGACTCGCCGTCGGGTCGCAAGCGCAGGTCAATGTCATAGAGCCTACCCGATGACGTCATCGTTGACAGCCACGAGGTCAGTCGGCGGGCAAGCTTTGCGTAAAGCTCCTCTGCATCTTCGCGAGAATCTTCGTACAGATAAACCAGATCCAGATCAGAAGAATAGCCAAGCTCTTTGCCGCCCAGACGCCCATAGGCAATGATCGCTAATTGGGGTTCGTCCTGACAGCCCGGCTTCTCAGGCGGACACACCTGCGGCCAGACTCTCACTAGGGCTTCTTGCAATAGTGTATCGGCCAGGGCTGATAATTGATCGGCTAAACGTTCGACGGTCAGTATTCCTTCAAGATCTTGTGCCAGCAATTGAAAGCTGACCTGCCGTTGCGTGTCGCGCATCAGGTTCATTTGCTGCTCGATATCAAACGACCCATCGGGCAAGACGCACGCATTAAGATCTTCGTGCATCGCTGCTGCCACTCGGTCGATATCGACCGGCTCCATGAGAGTGGGCCAGGCGATCAGACTGTCGAGTACCAACGGATGTTGAATCACATATTGTGCGGCCCATGGGCTCGCCGCCATCATCCGAGCAATACGTGCCATCGTTTCGGGATACTCGGCAAGTAGTGCAAGATAGGCACCACGCTGTGCGACGGTTTCAATTAAATCCAGCAGCCTTAAGGCCGCCGTCAGGGGCTGTGCGGTCTCTTGAGCCGCCGTTAACGCCAGCGGTAATAAGGTGTCGATGCGGTTACGGCTCGTGGTCGATAACGCGCGAATCCGGTGGCCTTCCAAAAATGTATCGACTCTAGAAGCCAAGGCCGCCGAGTGCTCTCCAAAATTCAATAAACTGGCTTCAAGCGATAAGTTCGGTGATGACTTTCCTTGCAATTCGCGCTCTGTGTCATTGAAACCATCGCCCAATCCAGCGATGCGAAACGAGTCACGAAAAGTGTCAGCGACAAAGAGTCGATGCTTGGCAAGTGTTTGCTCAAAGTCAGGCAGTGATAAGCGCAAAGCGTTTGCCAGTTCGGCCAAGCGCTCGCGCTGAACCGGAAGTTGATGCGTTTGCTCGTCCTCAGCGTACTGCAACGCGTGCTCGGTGCGTCGCATAAATAGATAGGCTTGTGCTAATTGTTCGGCGGTCGCGCTGGGGATCAGTGCCGCGCGGGTTTGAGCCTCAAGTGCGGCCAGCAAGCCTCGCTGTTGTAAGGCGGGCATACGGCCCCCCTTAATCAATTGCGAGAGCTGCACAATAAACTCAATTTCTCGAATACCACCTTCACCTAATTTGATGTTGAGTTGGGTCTCTAAGCCGGGGCGGGCCAGGGATTTACGTTGCAGATCCAGGCGGATACGTTCACGCAAGGTGCGCAGCGCAGCCAAGGTACTAAAGTCAAAGTATTTTCGGTAGACGAAAGGCTGGCGCAGGCTTTCAAACTGTTGCACCTGTGAGGTTGAATCACTGTCATCAAACGCACGGGCCGGTATCACCCGTCCTTTTAGCCAGGCATAACGCTCCCATTCGCGCCCCTGGGTAAACAAGTATTGTTCAAAAGCGTCCAAGCTCCAGGCAAGCGGCCCTGCGTCGCCATCCGGGCGCAGGCGTAAGTCGGTCCTGAAGACTTGCCCGTTCGCGTCAAGCTCTGAGAGAACCGGCATCATGCGGCGGGTCAGACGGCCATAAAACTCGTGATAACTCAGCGGCCTTGGGCCCTCAGTTTCGCCTTCTTCGTTGTAGAGCATCACCAAATCAATATCGGATGAAACGTTGAGCTCGCTTCCCCCTAGTTTGCCCATGCCAATGATCAACATTTCTTGGGGGCGACCGGTTACCGCGTCTTTCGGTTGACCGTGCAGCCCAACCATGTCGTGCATGATGGTGCGATAAGCCTGCTCAATGCATCGATCCGCCAGGGTTGACATGGTACCGCCTACTTCCTCAAGAGAGGCCAGGCCGGCAAGATCTCGAACCATGAGCAGAAAGAAGGTGCGTTTACGTAAGAGGCGAAGCACCTGGCGACACGCATCGAGTTCAAGTATGGCGCTGCCGATCGGGACCCCAGCAAGCTCAGCAAACCAGTTGTGTAAACGCTCGGTCGTCATTGCCTGTGCGTGTTCTTGGTCTAGCCAGCGCGCAAAGGCGGGGTCGCTTTGCGTCAGGCGACGTAGTGCTCCAGACCAGGCTAGGGCAGAGGAAAAGTTGAATTCAGACATGCTGTGAGGCCTAGAAGGTCGCCTTGCAACAGGGTAAGCGCGACAAGGGCTACAAGCTTGCACAATACCCTATAGAATGTGAGTTCACAAAACCTTTTTAAACTGTCCGTTTTGCGTCCTGTCAAATATCTGTTGCGTCTTGCGATTTTGAGCCTGCTGCTGCTTTATTTTGTAGCTGCGGCGACGATGTTGACGGTGCGTTACTGGGTCTTGCCTCGAATCAACGATTGGCGACCACTCATTGAACAGCATGTTTCAGCCGCGTTGGGCGCTAAAGTGTCGATCGCAGAGCTCTCGGCCGACTGGTCTGGGCTCAACCCAACGCTGGCACTCAAAGATTTGGCCGTCAACGATGTAAATGGCGATGTCTTGATACAAGTGCCTGACGCTTTTGCATTAGTATCCTGGCGCAGCGTGCTAGATCGCGAGTTGCGGCTGATGCGCTTAGAAATCAATGGCATTGATCTGGCAGCAACGCGCCACGACGACGGTAGCATCTCGATTGCTGGCCAACCACTTACGCCAAATACAAACGAGCAACTGAAACTCGATCATGACACCCTAGCCGTGCGGTGGCTGTTGGATCAAGGTGAAATCGTCATCCGTCAGGCAAGCTTTCGGTGGTACGACCAGATGCGGCAGGCGCCCGTATTGCACGCGTCCCAGATCGAGCTCAGCCTGAGTAACAGTTTCTTTCGTCATGAACTGCGGTTGTCAGCATCGTTGCCTGAGTCCGTGGGTAAGCGAGTTGAGTTCGTCATGCGAACCGAAAATATTCTTCGTCAGTTAGCCGCGCAACCGACCCGCGAAGCTGAGATTTATCTTGAAGTCCAAGATCTACAGCTTGCGGGCTTGACGCCCTGGTTGGATCTGCCAGAGGTCTCCGGAAGCATTGCCGCCCGCGCTTGGGTCGACGTACAGGATGGGCTGTTAGGTCAAGCAACCGTTGAGGTCTTCGCAAAAAAAATCGCGCTGCCTCTGTCCTCGAACGAAAAAAGCGCACTATTTGCTCAAACGGGGCAGTTCAGGTTGACGGGGTGGCTGGCCGATTTACTGCCTGAGGGGCATCTGCCAATCCTCGCGCGTAGTGTGGGTCAGCAGGGTCTCTTATTAAGCGCCACCACTACCGGGCTCAAGATCGATAGTGCCTTGTTTGAGCCCTCATTGCTTGAGTTGGGCGAGGTGACGGCGCGCGCGAAAGTCTTCAAAAACGCAACGGGTTTGCTGGCTGTCGAGTCGGCTCAGCTTGACTTAAAGTCAACCGAATTGGCGGCGCAGTTACAGGGGTCATGGGTGTCCGCTGGGGCGACTGGCGCCGGGCTCATTGACTTGACGGGGCTGATTGCAAAAGCGCCTGCGAATAGGCTTTCTCAGTTTGTGACAACGCTGACGCCTGTCGATGCTCGGCAATTTTTGCGCTCGGCGTTGACGCAAGGGCAGTTCACTCAAACAGCGGTGACGCTCAAAGGTGATCCCGCACAGTTCCCCTTTAATCAACAGGGCGCGTCTGGCGTATTTCGTCTTGAGGGGCAGTACAGCGGGCTGACCGTTGATTACGATCCAAGCGCCCAGCCGGGGCCTCATTGGCCCCAGTTGGCGCAAGCTCGAGGGAAGATCGTCGTTGATAAGTCATCGCTCAGCCTGACCGAGTCCAGCGCCGTACTGCTTCAAACAAACGGCGCTCAACTTGACGTCAGTCGTCTTGAAGTCAAGATGCCTGATTTTGTGCTCGAGTCCGCACTCACGCTTGATGCGGTGCTTGATGGGCAAGCGAAAGACTATCTGACTATTTTGCGCGAGGCGCCGCTGCCAAGCGCGCTCAAGCCAACGCTTGAGCGCTTAGAGGTTGATGGTCGGTTGAAGGTTCCTTTGTCCATACAGATGAAACTTGACGGTGATCAGGCGCCGCGTGTCAAAGGTCAGATTAATTTTGTTGGCAATACAGTCGGCGTTGGGGCAGATGTGCCGGCGCTTGAAAATGATCGAGGAGTCCTTGATTTTTCTGAGCAATCGTTACGTACCGAAAACATACGTGCTCAGTTTTTAGGTGGCGAGTCAGTTTTACGTGGTACTTGGACTGAAGGCTCCCAAAGTCTTCAGGCTGAGGGCGCGATCACGGTCGCTGCTCTGAAAGGCCCAGTAGGAGCCAAAGGTTTATTACCGTTTACCGGGCAGACACGTTACAAGGCACAACTTGGCTCAACGAAAGACCGCGGCTACGAGGCGGTGGTGAGTTCAACCCTTGAAGGCCTCTCCGTGAACTTGCCCGCACCCTTGGGGAAAGCCGCGCAAAGTCGCTTGCCACTGACAGTTCGTTGGGTCGCCTCACCAGTTAAGAACGATTTTCGCCAAACGCTTTCGGTGACTGTTGCCAACCTGATCAATGGGCGCTTTGAGCGACCGGTTGGCGCCCGACCTTCGCCGTACTTTTCGCGTGCCGCAGTGGTGATGGGTGACGCGCTGACTTTGCCCCCTAGTGGATTAGCGCTAGAGTTCAGGCTCGACAAGGTCGACTTTGATGACTGGAGCTCTTTGTACGAGCAGGTGACACAAGAGCCTAAACGTTCAGCCAAGGCAGAGTTTCAAGTATTTCCGAGTTTGGCAACCGCGCGCCTGCGCTCGCCGCAAGTTGTTTTGTCTGATCTAACGTTTACCAACCTTGACATCACAGCCACACAAGATACACCCAATCAGTGGTCAGCTCGTATCGTGTCAAAAGAGACCGAGGGAAGCGCCACCTGGCGCGCCGCGGCCGGTGCGCTTGACGGGCGAATTCAGGCGAGGTTTTCAAAGTTGACGCTTGGTGCTCCGGACACCGGTCAAACCGAGGTCTTAAAAATTGATGTGATTGAAGCGCAGCATTGGTCTGATATCCCTGCGATTGACCTCACCATCGATGACTTCACCCTGTACGGAAGCCAACTCGGCCGGTTGCGTCTCGTTGGTTCGAATCAGCAACGTGGTGAACTCTGGAATATCGAAAAGCTCGATCTTCAAAGTGAGGCGGCGACCACCACCGCCACGGGGCAATGGCGCCTGAAGGGGCCAACGCGCGGCGTTCGCCTCAATGGGGACATCGCAATTAGCGACCTTGGTCAATTCTCAACGCAAATGGGGCATCCCGAGCGTGTCAAACGAGGCGCCGGAACAATCAATGCTCAAATTGATTGGGTCAATTTTCCGTGGGTGTTCAGCTATCAGGGCCTGAATGGTTCCGCCAAAGTGAATTTCAAAAATGGCGTGTTTGAACATGTGAATTCGCGTAGCGCACGACTCCTAGAGCTTTTGTCGCTTCAGTCGTTACAAAGAATTTTGAGTTTTAACTTTAGCCCCGGCAACGAGTTTAAAGAGGGGTTTCCCTGGAGCGCATTGAGTGGTAGTTTTGATTTCACCAAAGGTGTTGTGAACACCAAAGATCTGACGATCAATAGCCCGATTGCCAGCATTTTATTGGTGGGCAATTCAGATTTGGATAAAAAACTGTGGGATATGGAGGCCGATGTCAGGCCGCAGTTCGATATGAGCGGCGCCGCACTCGCAACCGCCTTTGTTGTGAATCCAATTGCGGGTCTAAGCGCCTTGGCAACACAATTTTTATTGCGTAATCCAATTGAAAAGGCGATGACCGTCAAGTACGCTGTGACAGGGCCTTGGGATGATCCCAAGCTCGAGCCGCGTGGGACGCCCGAACCAGCTGCAGCGCCTAAGCGCGCCTCACCTGGCTCGGCCAATTAAGCCAACTTAGCGCTTCAAACTTAGCGCTTCATTAACTCAAAAAACTCATTGTTGTTTTTGGTTGAACGCATTTTATCCAAGATGAATTCCATCGATTCGACGTCATCCATGTCGTGAATAAACTTACGTAATACCCAAACTTTCTGTAACAGATCAGGCTTGATCAACAGTTCTTCGCGGCGAGTGCCTGACTTGTTCAAGTTAATTGCAGGGTAGACGCGCTTTTCAGCCAAGCGGCGCTCGAGGTGAATCTCAGAGTTGCCGGTCCCTTTGAATTCTTCGTAAATCACCTCATCCATACGGCTGCCCGTTTCAATCAGGGCCGTGCCGATGATGGTGAGTGACCCGCCTTCTTCAAGATTGCGCGCAGCACCAAAAAAGCGCTTGGGACGCTGCAGTGCGTTAGCGTCAACACCACCAGTCAGAACCTTGCCCGAAGCCGGAACCACCGTGTTGTAAGCGCGTGCAAGGCGGGTGATCGAATCCAACAGGATCACAACATCCTTTTTCATTTCGACCAAGCGCTTTGCGCGTTCGATGACCATCTCAGCGACTTGCACGTGACGGGTTGCCGGTTCGTCAAAGGTCGAGGCTACGACTTCGCCGCGCACTGTGCGCTGCATTTCGGTGACTTCTTCTGGACGCTCATCAATCAGCATGACGATCATGACCGCATCAGGAAAATTATCCGTGATGGCGTGAGCGATGTGTTGCATCATCACCGTTTTACCCGACTTCGGGCTTGCAACGATGAGGCCGCGCTGCCCTTTACCGATCGGCGCAAAAATATCAAGAATACGACCAGTCAGATTTTCTTCGCTTTTGATGTCGCGTTCGAGCGGCATGACCTTATCTGGATGCAGAGGTGTCAGGTTCTCGAACATGATGCGATGTTTGATCGCCTCAGGGGCAAAGCCATTGACCTTGTCGACTTTCACCAAGGCGAAATAGCGTTCGCCATCTTTTGGGGTACGCACTTCGCCCTCGATTGAATCGCCGGTATACAAATTAAAGCGACGAATTTGCGAGGGTGAAATATAGATGTCGTCGGTGCTAGCCAAATACGAAGTGTCAGGCGAGCGCAAAAAGCCAAACCCGTCGGGTAAGACCTCGAGCACGCCATCGCCAAAAATTTGTTCGCCTTGTTTAGCCCGCTTTTTCATGATGGCAAACATGAGTTCTTGTTTGCGTAAGCGATTGGCGTTTTCGATTTCGAGGCCTGCGGCCATTTCGAGCAGCTGCGAACCGTGCTGCGCCTTCAGTTCGTTCAGGTGCATTGATGTCAGTGTAAAAAATTACTTCAAA
>CAIZGG010000100.1 GCA_903932425.1 uncultured beta proteobacterium
CCGGTGTCCCCGGTGATCATGCCGATAATCATTGCTCCAAGCAGCAGTAACTGAGCACCATCTGTAAAAGATTCGTGCAGGATCTTGCCTATTGAGACGCTGCGTTTGGCGGGCAAGTCGTTCGCGCCGCGCTCTTCAGCAACCGAGTTAGTCGTTCGAGGCGTATTTTTTTGACGCAAGGTATTGGCAAAGATGATGGCCAGGATGATGGCGGGTGATTCCATTAAGGCCATTGCGGCGGCCATGTGTCCGCCGTAGGCGATGTGTTGGTTTTCGAGGTGTTGAACAGCCGTGACAAACGTGACTGCACTGACAGAGCCGTAAGTCGCAGCAACGGCTGCGGCGTCAAAGCCAGAAACAAAGCGTCGCAGAAACCAGTAACCCAACAAAGGGATCGCTATGGCGAGTAAAACGGCTGCGCCCAAACTGATCGCGACGTGAGCGGTGAGGCCCGACTGTGACAGGGCAAAACCACCTTTGAGCCCAAGTGCCATCAGTAGGTAGAGCGCTAAGAATCGTGAGATAGCCGCAGGGATTTCGAGGTTCGATTTGACGGCGCCAGCCAACACGCCAACAATAAAAAAGAGAATGACTGGATCGATTAGATTTTGCATAAAGACCTTTTAGATGACTCATCTTAGAAAGATCTATGCATATTGTAAAATCTATTCTTATGTATATGAATATAGATAAAAATCTATGAATATCACCTTTCGGCAGCTTAGGCTGATACTGGCGTTGGCAGAGAAGGGTAGCGTCAGCGCTGCAGCCAAAGCCATGCACGTGACTCAGCCTACCGCTTCGATGCAGCTTAAAGAGATTACCGAGTCAGTCGGACTGCCGCTATATGAAGTCGTGAGTAAAAAAATCTATTTGACCGATATAGGTAAAGAATTGGCGGCAACTGCTCGTACGATCGCGCAGGCGTGGGAGGGCTTTGAGCAACAGGTTGACGCAGTCAAAGGGCTGTCGCGAGGCAAACTTAAGGTGGCGGTGGTCAGTACAGCAAAATACTTTATGCCTCGCCTAGTGGGTAGTTTTTGTAAAAAATATCCAGATATCGATGTGTCCTTAGAAATTATTAATCGCGATGGGGTCGTGCAGCGTCTGCGCGAAAATTTAGATGATCTCTACATCATGTCGATGCCACCTAGTGACTTGGATTTAGTCGATGAGGTTTTTATGCCTAACCCGATAGTGGTGATTGCATCGATCGCAGATCCCTTGGTCAAACGACTGACGGTGCCGCTCAGTGAGCTTTCGAAAAGTCGTTTCATTCTTCGCGAAAAAGGTTCTGGCACGCGTATGGCGGGTGATCAGTTTTTCAGTAAAAGTCGGTTTCGGCCTAACGTTAGGCTTGAGCTGGGCAGCAACGAAGCGTTGAAAGAGTCAGTGGCTGGGGGGCTCGGATTAGGCTTGGTATCGATCCACGCATTACATGGCTTGGTGAAAGAGCATGGCGTCAGTGTCGTCCCAGTTGAAGGGTTTCCCTTGCCCTCCGCATGGCACATTGTTCATCCGGCAGGTAAAAAACTGTCGCCCCTTACCATTGCGTTTAAGCAGCACGTACTAAAAGAAATCAGCCGCCGCAAGTCGAGCAGTGTTTGAGCTTTAATGTGTGGTCAAGCGAACTGCCGTAATGCCAGCAATAGAATCTCTCGCAATTACTCGCAGAAAATATTGAGTTGACGACTTCTCGATTAGCATCAACTTTCTCATTTTAAAACTTGCGGTCTTTAGACCAAAGGCAAGGTTAGGTACCTGCGCCCGACCTACCCACCTATCGTATGTTGAAAACGCTTCTATATTATTCGTCTGATTTCGAAATCTTCGCCACGATCGTAGGTATATTTTTAGGGAGTGGCACTTTAATTTTTTGGATTGCATTCTATCCAAAATTCACCAAAACAGTCGATAAGCTGATCGGCGTCAATACAACTCTTTACGGACCGGTCACAACGCTATTTACCTTAACGGCGGCGTTTTTGGGTGCCACCGTATGGGGTAATTTTCAACAAATCAACGGGCGATCGGTAACGAGCGTATTGCGATTGTTAATTATGTCTTTACGATTGAATCCACACCGTATTTGCGTTCTGCAGGGCTAGCCGACGCTTTGGGCGAGTATGTGATTTCGGTGCTAGAAGATGAGTGGCCAACCCTCAGTCGAGGGACCATCCCATCAAAGACCACTAAAGCCTTTCAGCACTTAATGCAAAAGAGTGTGGATATTGCTCAAAAACCCGAAGTGAGCTCGACTACTTCTCAAATGTTGATTCGGTCGGCTGAGTCCCTGCGCAGTGCAAGGCAAAATAGAATCGGTTTTCGTTTTCAAAGTGTCGAGACAACACGCTGGTATGCAATCCTGTTTCTTGGTATTTTGGCTCAATTGACAATCATGATCACTCATCTAGAAAATCGAAAAAAAGCGCCTATGGCAGCGGCCCTCACGATTATTTCCTGTTTGATTATTTCTATGAGTACGCTGATCGCCCTGTCTGTCAACCCCTACGAAGGATCGATTCGGGTGTCTCAAGAGCCAATAAAATCTACACTCGAGCGCATAAACGAGCTACGTTAAAAATCGTTTGTCATCTCGTTTGCCAAGTGATAACCGCTTAACCACGCACCTTCAACTCGACCGCCATTTAACCAATCTCCGCATATTCCTAGCTGTAGCTCGGGATTCGTATAAAAGCTAATCGCCGGAGCTGTGGCACCGCTGGCGTAGCGCCAACGGTGCACAGAAATTTCAGCCCCTGTGCAATCTAAGCCCAATTTTTTGGCACACGCCAACATCTGACCTGTCACTTCTTCTTTGTTGAGTTCAATGAACGCTTGGCTCCAGAGTGGGTTGGCCTGAATCGTCCACGACTCTTGTCCGGTACGCTGGGGTTTCGATGAATTTCTGGCAATCCAACTGATGACCTCTTGGTTCACAAAGGCAGCTTCAAAGGATACCTCTGGTCTCTGAGCAAAGCGTGCCATGAGCGTCCAGCACCCCTTCATGTTCGATTGCCCTGCAATGGTTTTGATGTCTGGATCGAGGTGCTGTGCGAGGGTGAGGGCCTGAGGCCCGGGGATCGCCAAGATTAAGGCGTCGAAGCCTTTGTCAATATCGCCTGTCTCGGCGCTGTGTAAAAACCACTGACCATTTTTATTAGAGAGTGCATCAATGGTTTGACTCGCGTGAAGCACGAGCCCCTTTGCTAACTGTTTGGCGGGGGTATTCATTGCAGGCGTGCCCACATAGCGCAGATCTTGTGACTGAAAAGTTGTCCATTGATTTGCCTCATAGACTTTGATTTCAGGCGTCCAGAGTGCCACGACCTGTTCAACTAGCCATGTTTTGACTTGTGCAATAAACAGTGGGTCTCGAGCGGTGAAGTACTGGGCGCCATGGTCGGCAGCCCAACCTTCGCCGCGCTTGGTACTCATGCGACCGGCGGGCCCGCGACTTTTTTCAAAAAGCTCGACGTGATGGCCAAGCTCTTTGAGCCGGGCTGCACAGCTTAAGCCTGCGAGGCCAGCGCCAACAATCGCGATCGTCTTTTTGGTCATGTTATTGCTGCTCTTGCCTGATGGCTCTGAAGGTTAGGTTAATGCGAGGAAGAACGACACGTTTAGTTTTAGTCAGACTGTGCTGCCAAAAATTCTGTGTCGGTGCGTGCATCACCAGCACACTTCCATTTTCTAAAACAACAGAGGCGCCAAGTTTTTCAAACTTATGTTTAAACGAGAATTTACGCTCGCCACCAAAACTGACTGAGGCGATCGGAGCGCTTTGTTTGAGCTCAACTTCATCATCGCTGTGCCAACCCATGCCCTGATCACCGTCGTGATATAGATTGAGCAGACACGAGTTGAACGTGTGATTTGCCAGCCCCTCAGCAGTATGTTTGATGTGTAACAACTCTGGTGTCCAAGCCTGTGGAAACTTTTTAACGCCTGAATAGGTATACGAACAGCCTGCATCCCCCACCCAGGCGACTTCTCTTTTTGTCGTGATCAATTTTCCGAACATGAATAACTGATCTTGTTGCCAGTTGAGCGCAGTGCGTAACCCATTGAATAAAGACAAACAGCTTTTGGGGTCGAAGACCTTTGGGAAATAGGTCGCCGCACCGTCTTTGTGTAGAAGGTTAATAGTGGCCGATGGCGAGTCGCCATCGGCCGTAGCGGGCTCGAATAAATGAATTTGCATAGCAACGACTCAAAGTACGAGCACGCGCTATTCAAGAATCCAGTGGGTTCCCCATCGCAGCATTTGCCTCAGAAGCTTTCGCAGGCCCACGTAAAAAGCGCGCAATGATGATCGCTGCCACGACACCGATCAACGATCCAACCGCATACACCCAGTAGGTTGAAAAATCCCAGCGGGCAAAGTCTGGTCCGAAGGCTCGAGCAGGATTAAACGCTGCGCCGTCAAAGGGCCCCCCCATCGTACCCATAGCCATGACATAAGCTCCCACTGCAAGCGGGGCAGAACTACTGTCTAGCTTGGGTCCGTTTGTCATACTGAGTACTAGCAAGACCATGCCAAAGGTGAGAATGGCCTCGAACGCAACCGACTGATAAATCATGCCGGCTGCAGGCACTGTGGCGGCCAGGTTACCGCCGGTTCCAAAGAGCATGGCCGCGGCACACGAACCCGCTGCTGCAGCAATCATTTGCACGATGATGTAACAAATCGCCATCGGAAAACCCATGTCACCACGCAGCGCGAACGCGAGCGTCATGGCAGGATTGAAATGCGAAGAGATATCGCCCAAAAAGAAAACCGCAGCAACCAACCAGAGTGCTGCACAAGCGGAGAGAATGAAGGCGAACTGATAAGGCGCCAGGGTGGCACCTCCGTACCCCGCTAAGATCGCCGCACCGCCTGATAAAACAAAGGTCAGGCCCGAGGTGCCGATGAACTCGGCGATCAGTCGCCTGGCGCGGTGATCGTTGCTTTTCCAGTCGGCGGTGAAGCGATCGCCAACCTGCTGGCGTAAGGCCTGTTGCCCCGAAAGGGTAGAGTGAAGGTTGGCGCTCATCAATCGTCTCCTGGTTAAGCTTTGGCAGCAGGTACGTCTGCAGAGCCTGGCCGAGTCATGTTGATAGGCACCACGACACGGTCGAACACAGCTTCGTCAACACCTTTGGCAAGAGCAGCTTGCTTAAGTGTCGTGTTGTTATCGATCGCATAGTGTGCAATCTCTGAAGCTTTGTCGTAACCAATGACTGGCGAAAGGGCTGTGACCATCATGACCGAGCGGTCGATGTTTGACTTGAGTTGCGCTTCATTGACAACAGCACCTTCGATCATGAACTCGCGGAAGTGATCACACATATCCGCCATAATCAACGCTGAGTGTAAATAGTTACTGATGAGAACTGGTCGAAAGGCGTTGAGCTCAAAATTGCCTTCTGAACCACCCATTTGCACAGCAACGTCTGAGCCCATAATCTGAATACAAACCATGAGCATGGCTTCTGCTTGGGTGGGGTTCACTTTACCTGGCATGATCGATGAGCCTGGCTCATTAGATGGAAAGGTCATTTCCATCAAACCGGTGCGTGGACCCGAACCAAGCCAACGCATGTCATTTGCAATTTTGAATAGTGATACGGCGGCGCACTTGAGCGCGGCGTGAGCCCGCACCATACGATCAAGTGTGCCTTGCGCTGTAAATTTATTTGTTGCCGTCTTGATTGCAAAGCCAGTCATCTTAGATAGCTCTGCAGCGACCTCATCACCAAAGCCAACAGGCGAATTTAGCCCGGTACCTACGGCTGTGCCGCCCATGGCAACCTGAAGCATCCCTTGCGTGGCATAGGTCACGTCGGCAATCGCATCATCAAGCGCGCCAACATAGCCCGACCATTCTTGCCCAACAGTCAAAGGTGTCGCGTCTTCAAGGTGGGTACGGCCGATCTTAACAATGGTTGACCATTGTTGTGATTTAACATTAATTGCCTCGCGTAGTCGCTGCAGCGCAGGGATTGTTTTCTCAGTTGCCATTTTGTATGCAGCAATATGCATGGCAGTGGGGAAGGTATCGTTGCTTGATTGCCCCATGTTGACGTGATCATTTGGATGAACAGGCTCTTGCGCGCCGAGGGTACCGCCAACGAGTTGAATGCAGCGGTTTGAAATCACCTCGTTCACATTCATATTGGATTGTGTGCCCGAGCCCGTTTGCCAAACATACAGCGGAAACTCGCTATCGAGCTTGCCAGTAATGACTTCGTCGGCAACTTTCTGTATTAATTCTCCCTTCCAAGCAGGCAGGCGTCCAGCCTTGGTGTTGACCACTGCAGCCGCTTTTTTGACATAGCCATAGGCGTGATACACCTCTTTAGGCATCTTGTCGTGGCCGATATTGAAATGAATCAAGCTGCGCTGGGTTTGTGCGCCCCAGTAGTGATCGGCAGGCACTTGTACTTTACCAATGCTGTCGAACTCTTCGCGCAGGCCGGTTGTTGTCAGACCAATGGGCAGGTCGAGAATTTTTGGAGTGGCTTCGGTTGTCATGGGTTCTCTCGAGATGGTGCATTGTGAGATTAATTGCTATTTCGTTTGCTGATTAGTGTTTCGACCAATGTTTACTATTACTGCTTTACTGCTTTACTGTTGCTGCGTTGAGTGGCTGTAGTCAGTTGCTGTCTTCAGTAGCTGCATAGGACAAATTTAAAACGGGTTTAAAACTGGTGCCGAATTCCAACTCCGACAACAGTGGTTTGCGCATCCTGAATGGTTGAGTAATTGTTTCCGTATGAGGCGTAGGTATAGAGGTTTGTGCGTCGCGAAAAGTTATAGAGATACGCAGCGCTGTAAATCATTTGAGTCCCCCTCACCCAAGTAGGCAAAACGTCGCCCACTGGTTGCATACGCTGCACCGACGCCACAACACTTGCTTCGCCTATCGGAACAGTCATTCCTAACATCATCGAGTTGGTTGCAGCGCCGGGGATAAAGATTGCTCCCGATCCTAGCGTGCCGTCCAGTAGCGGGCTGTTGGGTGTCGAACCTGCGCCCGCGGGTTGTCCGTTCCAAGCGCCGTTGCGCGCCTGGCCAAAGGCAAACGATATTTTTATGACGGTGAAGTCGTAGGCTCCGCCTGCTAGCCAGGAAGTTGGATTTGGCTTAGGTGGGCCATTGGGGATGTTGTCTGGTCCCATTAGCTGATCATAGGCGATAGCCAGAAGTAGGGGGCCACTCGAGTATTTGGCCCCGAGTGTGAGTGCACGCAGGTTGTTATTTGTTTGAAATTGAGAGGCTTGGTTACTTGCGGTGCACGAGGATTCGACACACGAGCCATTACCGGCATAGATACTCGTCATCTCGGCTGCAAAGGAGTAGCCTGCACCGATGGTTAAGGCGTCGGTCGCTTTTGCCTGAAGCATCAGCATATTGCTGTAGCGTACGGTGTTCGCTGATCCAAACGAGGCGCCAATATTGGCCTGGCCGAAGCCTTCAATGAATGGATCAATTGGTAAAAAATAATTAGAAGCAAAGTTAATTTGTCGGCCAATATCAAGCTGCCCGATAGCGTTGTTTTTAATACCAACGGTCGACTGCCGTCCAAATAGTCTGCCTCCTTGTTGGGCAGCTCCATTACCGGCATCAAAGCCATTTTCTAAAACAAAAACAGTTTCATAACCGCCACCCATTTCGTGCGTGCCGCGCAGGCCAAAACGCGAGCCGCTTTGCACGCCGCTGGCGATCCCCAAAAATTGATTGCGTTCAACGGTATGGTCTCGGGTCTGATTAACCGTCGCGTATTGCAGGCCAATATCAATAATCCCGTATACGGTGAGATCGTCTTGCGCCTGCACACTAGTCAGGCGGCAGGCGAGCACTAAGAAAATAGCAATGAATTTTTTCATATCTTTTAAGTGCGAGTGAAAGCTTTGCCGCGCCAACGCCTATTGAGTGTTGTATAGCCGCTTACCATGCTTAATTGTCTGTACTACACGGATATTTTTAATGTCATCAGGATCGACCTTCAAGGGGTTGCGATCAAGCTCGACTAAATCGGCCAACATCCCTTTTGCAAGCATACCTTTAGACATTTCTTCTTTGTATTGATAGGCGGCATTCACCGTAAAGCCTTGCAGAGCTTTATACGTATCAATTCTTTGCTCTTCACCGAGCGTTTTGCCACTAAAGGTTTTGCGATTGACCGCACTCCATACCGAAAATAAAACATTTGGACCAGACGACGGCGTGTCATTATGGATCCCAATTTTGACACCCATTTTGTCAGCAGAACGTAACGGACTAATGTTTTTGGCTCGCTCTTCGCCAAGTATTTTTAAGTAGACGTCACCGTACAACCAGATGTGATTAGGCAGCGTGATCGCCATAATCTTTTTGTCTTTGTATTGCACGAGTTGATCCTCGCGTACAAAGAATGAATGAGAAATTAACGGTCTTCGATCTTCAGTAACTCCAGTTTCTTTTATCGCTTTGGTTAACGCCGAGAGGGTCATGTCGATCCCTGCATCGCCGTTGCTGTAACCAAAGTACTGGATGTTTTTCTCGTAAGCTAGCTTCGCGTAGTGGTCGACAGTACTTTGGGGGGTAAACGGAAAGCCACGCCAGTCGGGGCTAAAGCCAGTCGTATCTAAAAAGGGCTTGGTGAAGTAGGCAAAACGTAACTGTGGCGCGCCGTCAGTCGCAACCATCATGCCTGCTACCTTAAAACCCCTATCTCCGTGGCTATAGGCTCCGAACTGAAAATTTGGCGTGGTTTTAAGGATCTCATCGACCACGTCGAACGCTGGCAGTGCAATCAGATCAAGTGAAATCACTTTCTGCTCGATTGCAGTGCGCATCTTGTTCATATCATCGATAGTCGCCTCATAACTCTGGGCAGTCGTGAAGCCATTTGAAAGATAGAGGTGCTCGGCCTTGCGGTAGGTATCAAAGGTAATGTCTTGAGAGTATGTCCCAACGGCGCGTACCACCGCGTCCATGAAGGGCGAACCCACTAGTTCTCCGGTGAGCTCTCCCGTTTTAGGGTCTTTGATTATGAAGCCTCCGACGGCTTTAGTTGTCGGAGTGATCGCAAGCTTTTTTAGTCCGGCTGAATTGACCAGGCCTGTGAGCGTTGAAATATTCTGTATGAGTAGTGGTTGGTCTGGGAAAGCTTTATCTAAATCAGCTAAAGACAGGCCCCCGTCAGATAACATGGCTTCTGAGTAGCCAGCCCCAATTATCCAGCCATTAAACAGTTTGCCCTCGGTGAGCAATTTTTGAATCGCTTGAGCTTTTGTCTGGGGCGGATTTTGCGCAAAATAACCTAGATTGACGCCAAGTGTGTTTTGCGCAATCAACGCAAAGTGCCCCCAGCTATCGATAAAGCCTGGCATCAATGTGCGACCGTTCAGGTCATATAACGTCGGATTAGCGCCTGCCTGCGCCAGCGCTTGCCCTTTGTCACCGGCAAACATAATTTTGTCATTTTGCACGACAAGCGCTTCGACGTATTGAGGGGTGTCTCCTTGCATGGTGAGAATGTCGCCATTGACGTACACCGTTGAAGGATTTGCGACTGCTGAAACGCAGTGAAAGGCAATCAAACAGCTGAGAAGTTTTTGTGCAAGTCGCATAATTTTTGCAGGAAAATTTTGGTAAGAAAAATGACAGGACTCAAACTAACTAAGTATGAAAGTAAGGTGCATTCCCGAAGATCAATGCCTGCACGCAACAAATAAACTGCCTGACATAACCGCGGTAAGCGCTTTAAAAATGAACTGCCTGACATAACGGCGATGAGCGCTTTACTCGGGAAAAACGAACGTGACTGTTGCCCGTGCACCCCAGCCTTGCGGACCTTCAGGGGTCGATTGGACGTAATAGGTTGCCCCTAGGCTGAACTGCACCGGCTGCTTGCCAAAGACCTCAAGCTTAGATACACCGACGTACAGTGGATTCGACGTGCGTCCAGTGTCATAGTTGTAGAGCGCCTGCATGTTCGCAGAGTACGTCCAGGCACTTTTAGTGGTGTACGCAAGAAAGGGCTGACCATACAGATTATTTTGTGTGCCGTATGTTGCGCTGCCGCCCGCACTCCATGACCGATAACCCAATATGCCGTAGGTCCACGGGCCGTCTCGATTTAAGACGACTCCGGTTACGCCGACGCCAGTTTGTAGAGAGCCAAAATTACCGGTTTGATTTAGCGGTGCAGTGGCATAAGGCCCGACACCCCAAATCCAGGAGGATCCTGTTTTAGGGGCATAGAAAGACTCGAGGGTGATGTTGGCAACGCCGTTGCCAGAAAAACCATTGAGATTGTTCATCGCAACTGCGGCCAAAATCGGCCGAACAATGAAAATGTCTCCACCCCCTAAATTAATGGGGGCCACGGGTTGGAGCAAGACGGTTTGATTGCTACCTTTTTGGTCGGCACCCATCTTGCCACCATACGACCATTGAATGGGCATCGAAATCATATTTGCGATGGGATTGGCCAATTGCTTAGCCATCTCTTCACTATCCATGGGAGCCGATGTTGCTGGCTTATTTGCATCAGCGACTTGCGCACGGGCTGAAATTTCGGCAGCGAAACACGAATTCGCGAGAGCCATGCTCAAACAGAGGGCTACGCTTGTTTTTATATGGCTCATCTTCGGGTACTCGTCAGGATTAAAAAAATTATTGACTGATCCAAGCACGCACGTGCAGCCAACGGTCTTCTTCGCAGCCTCAAAAGGCTAACATAAACTTTCATCCGCTTGAAACTTTTGATTGGAAAAATCTCATAAGACCTGTAGTATTTACCCTATAGAGGTTGTATTGCTGTAGAGACAGCAGCTCAACAAGCGACCCTTTCCACACAAGCGATATCTGCTCATCTATGGATTGCGGTTGCCTATCTTGGCGTGTAGCGCTCGCGAGTGTTTTGAAACTCTTAACCTGGTTAGGATCGCTATGCTCAAAGCCACTGCTGTCTCTTCAAAAACTCGGACGCGCGACAACGAGCGCCCACTCGTTGAAGACATTCGCCTTCTCGGGCGCTTATTGGGTGATGTCATCCGCGAGCAAGAGGGTATTGAGATCTATGAGCTGATCGAGAATATTCGTAAGCTCTCGGTTTCTTTCAGAATCGATGCGAATAACGAGGCAGATAAACAGTTAAAAAAACTGTTGAAAGCCCTGTCTGGCGACCATGCTGTAAGCGTCATTCGTGGTTTTACTTTTTTTAGTCATCTGGCGAACTTAGCCGAAGATCGGCACCACATTCGGCGCCGATCGATTCACGAACGTGCGGGCGATGCGCAAGAGGGTAGCATCGACGTTGCTTTGCAGAGGATGCGCGCCGCCGGCATAACAAATACAGTCATTTCTGAAACCTTGGCACGTAGCTTTGTGTCGCCCGTATTAACGGCCCACCCTACCGAGGTGCAGCGCCAGAGTATCTTGAGCGCCGAGCGAAGCCTTGCTCAGTTATTAAATCAACGGGATGAAATTAAGGCGCGTTGTTCTAATCTCGCTGCCACTGTAGATGCGTTGATGCTACGAGAGTTGGCTGTCAATGAAGAGCAGATGCGTGCCCGTGTGACTCAACTTTGGCAGACGCGTTTGTTACGCCTTTCAAAGCTCACGGTGTCAGATGAAATTGAAAATGCCTTGAGCTACTACGATTCAACTTTCTTGCCTGAAATCCCAAAAATTTATGCTTCGCTTGAAGAGTCGCTGGGGGCACAGCCGGTCGCGTCGTTTTTGCGTATGGGTCAGTGGATAGGTGGTGATCGAGATGGCAATCCAAACGTCAACGCGCAAACACTGAACGAGGCACTTAAGCGGCAGGCAGAAATGGCCCTGCGTTATTACTTGACCGAGGTGCACTATCTTGGAGGTGAGTTATCGCTGTCGGCCATGTTGGTTGACTTTCCGCCCGCGATGAAAGCGCTGGCAGAAAGCTCGCCCGATACCAATATTCATCGGGTCGATGAGCCATACCGCCGCGCTTTAGCTGGAATGTATGCGAGGCTCGCGGCAACACTGAAACTGTTAACTGGTGGTGATGCGGCACGCCATGCTGTTGAACCGCAAAATCCCTATCCAGACGCGCAAACGTTTTTGAACGACTTGAAGGTTATTCAGGCGTCATTGCATGGTCAGCGTGCGCAAGCGCTATCTGCTCAGCGTCTGCACCCTTTGATTCGTGCCGTTGAGGTGTTTGGCTTTCATCTGGCCTCTGTCGATTTGCGTCAAAGTTCAGATCAACATGAGAAGGTCGTTGCTGAGTTGCTCGACCATGCGCGTCTTGAAAATTCTTATTCAAGTTTGGATGAAGTCAGCAAGCGCGCTGTGCTTCTGAAGGTCTTGCACGACCCGAGACCTTTGCGTATTCATGGATTCACTTACTCGGATCACACTAATTCTGAGTTAGCTATTTTTGAAGAGGCGTTCAAGTCGCGAGCGACCTACGGGGTCGAAGCGATTCGTCACTACATCATTAGCCATACCGAAGATGTGAGTGATTTACTTGAAGTACTCGTTTTGCAAAAAGAGGTCGGGTTACTGCGCCAGACCCTTGATGAGCAGGCGGTGGTAGATTTGATTACCGTCCCGCTCTTCGAAACGATTGCGGACTTGCGTAATTCTGCTGGCATTATGCGAGAGTTTTACACCTTGCCTGGTATTGCGGCGATGGTCCAACGCTCGGGGGCCGAGCAAGACATCATGTTGGGCTATTCGGACAGCAATAAAGATGGTGGAATTTTTACCAGCAATTGGGAGCTCTATCAGGCAGAAGTAGCCCTGGTTGAAGACTTTGATCGCTTGGCACAGAGCCACAATATTAAATTGCGGATGTTTCATGGGCGTGGTGGCACAGTTGGGCGTGGCGGTGGGCCAAGTTACCAGGCCATTCTGGCGCAACCGCCCGGTACGGTACGAGGTCAGATCCGTTTGACAGAACAAGGCGAGGTGATTGGTTCGAAGTATGCCAACCCAGAAATCGGGCGTCGTAATTTAGAAACCTTGGTTGCGGCCACGCTAGAAGCAACCTTATTGCAACCGACTAAAAGCGCACCACAAAACTTTTTAGAGACCGCGGCTCATTTGTCTCAAGCCAGTATGAATGCATATCGGCGTTTGGTGTACGAAACCCCTGGGTTTGAAGAGTTTTTCTTTTCGGCGACACCGATCAGAGAAATTGCCGAACTCAATATTGGATCGCGGCCCGCCTCGCGCAAAGCGACTCAAAAGATTGAAGATTTGAGAGCGATTCCGTGGGGCTTTAGTTGGGGCCAATGTCGTTTGACGTTACCGGGTTGGTTTGGCTTTGGCTCCGCCGTTCAAGAGTTTTTAAATCGTTCAACTGCCAAAGAGAGTAAGGCGGCCGTAGCTTTATTGCAAAAAATGGTCAAACAGTGGCCTTTTTTCAAAACACTTTTATCTAATATTGACATGGTGTTAGCTAAAAGCGATTTGGCTTTGGCCTCGCGGTACAGCGAATTAGTACTTGATACGAAATTGCGTAAAAAGATTTTTTCTTCGCTTGAATCTGAATGGTTCAAAACCGCTGAAATGATTTCTTTGATTACTGGAGAAAAGCACCGTCTGGCAAATAACCCAGCCCTCGCCCGTTCGATTCGCCATCGCTTCCCCTATATTGATCCCTTGCATCATCTACAGGTTGAGTTAATCCGACGTTACCGCGAAGGGAAGTCAGACGAGCGGGTACGGCTTGGTATCCATCTGTCGATTAATGGTATTTCTGCCGGCCTAAGAAACACGGGCTAGCGCATGATCTGCTTAAAAGATGCAGGCAAAAAAATTGAGCTCCGTAGGGAGCTCAATTTGCACGAACAAATAAAAAATTGCCTCATAAAGCCGGGGATGCTGTAGCGTTGCTATTTGTACTCAAGCGCAGCAATGTAATCAGCCAAAATCGGGATGTCGCTTTCTTTGACCGCTGACATAGCCGAAGTCATATTCCCATCCATGTCGTAGCGCGTGTGAGCCTTAAAGCCTTGAAGCTGTGCCAACAGATATTCGTATTGTTGCCCTGCAAGGCGAGGGATATGTTGAATCCCTTTTAGCGCTGGGCCATGGCACTGCGTACAGTTGTACTGCGCAGTGAGCGCAGGTCCAAGTTTCAGACTTTCTGCTGATGCTTTATGTGTGGGAGGTGCTACTTTTTCTGACGCAAAGTACGCCGCCAGATTATTCATTTCAGGATTTGTGAGGTTTTCAGCCATCGGCGTCATCTGCACATTTTTACGATTACCCTCGCGGTAATTGTAAAGTTGCATGCTGATTGCTTGAGCAGCATGGCCTGAAATTGAAGGTACGCCCGGCGTGGTTGAATTGCCACCAGCACCGTGACAGGCCACACAGGTTTGAGACAAGGATTTACCTGCCTCAAGATCTGCGGCCCGTACCGGCAGGGATGAAACTAAAAAAGCCGCAGCGGCCAGTAGGCCGGCTGCGACTTGTTTACTGCTTGAAGCTTGAAACATTATTTGCTGTAGCTCACGCGATAAATAACGCCGTTGTAGTCGTCTGAAAACAA
Organism: uncultured beta proteobacterium; assembly: GCA_903932425.1. GTDB lineage: Bacteria > Pseudomonadota > Gammaproteobacteria > Burkholderiales > Burkholderiaceae_B > Zwartia. The sequence continues at coordinate 14,523 of CAIZGG010000100.1, forward strand.
GATCGAACCATCAGGCAACTGCAATACATCAACTGGACGACCCCACATTGGAGGATCAGCCATGTCGTCGGTCATGAAGCCAGTTACAAAGGGCTCGTATTTTTCGACTTTGCCGTTTGCATCTAACACAACACGCATCACGTCATAGCCAGCCTTTTTGGTTTTGTTCCAAGAGCCGTGGCGAGCCATCAAGATGTTGTTTTTGTACTCGGCAGGAAACATGCTGCCGGTGTAAAACTTCATGCCCAACGGAGCCACGTGCGCGCCTAACTTGAGTGCTGGTGGAGTGCTGTTTGCGCAGGTGTCGTACTTGCCATAAATAGGATCGGGGAGTTCACCTTGATGACAGAACGGAAAACCAAAGTTTTCACCTTCTTTGCTCAGTACATTCAGCTCATCGTTCGGGATATCTTCACCCATCCAGTCACGAGCATGCTCGGTGAACCAGAGTTTTTTGGTGACGGGGTGAAAATCCATACCGACGCTGTTACGAACGCCCGTTGCGACGCGTTCGAGCTGCGTTGTTGCAGGATCAATGCGTAAGATGGCAGCCTGGTTGTACAGCGGCATCGTAATGTTTTCTGGCGAGCCGATGTTGAAGTAAAGCTTGCCGTCTGGACCCATGGCCAGATATTTCCAGTTGTGTCCGGGGCCGTTCGTTGGATCGAGGCCGTCTACAACGAGTTTGCCTGCGCCGGGGTTATCTAGGTTGGCTTCGATGTTGTCGTAGCGCGTGATCTTGGTTCGTTCAGCGACGTACAGAGTACCTTTTGAATAGACGATCCCGTTAGGGGTATCCAGGCCTTTCAAAATAATTTTGACGCTGCGCTTGCCGTCTTTTTCGGTAATGGCAACGACGTTTTTACCAACGCGATTACCAACAAAAACCGTGCCTTTCTCGCCAATCGCCATTGAACGAGCAGTAGGGATGCCGTCAGCCCAAACCTCAACTTTAAAGCCGGGCGCAACCTTCAGCTTTGCTAATTGAATGTCTTTGGCTTCTGTGCCGGTCATGATCGACGCAAAGGGGTGCAAAGTGGCTGGTTGGGTGGTGTTGTCAATGCCTTGTTTCCAGGCTGGTGGCGGTGCAGCTGGCGCGGGTGTCTGCGCGAAGGCAGGTAATGCAATCGCTAATGCAAGGGCCGATAAGGCGAA
>CAIZGG010000101.1 GCA_903932425.1 uncultured beta proteobacterium
CGCTCCACCTGCAACGCTCGGCTCCTGATTCGGGGCACAACTGTTGAAAATGAGAACGGCAAAAAAAGACACTGCCAAGGACAACTGCTAACTTATTTCAAAAAAAACTACACGACATGTAGTCTGACACAGGGGGGTACTTAACGCAACGTAGTTGACCAGTCTTTTGTTTGAAGTTGTTGATCGCTACAGTCGTGCCTATATTGATCTCAAAATCAAAGGGCTCGATCCGGCCACGATCACCATGTTTCATATCCACTGGGGCAAACTCGGGGGGGCTTGGCTCAATTTTGGTTGATTTTGGTTTAAGGCAAAATCTAAAAGTAGCCTTCTCAGCAGGGGTATTTAGCGCAGAAGTGTTGAACGAAGATTTAGTGCTTGTCTGGCACAACAGTCACCATAGCGTGGTTGAGTTTGCCACGATGGGTTGCCCGATCGGTCAGTTTAATCCTGGTGAGTTGCTAAAACCCTTTGATCGCGTCAAAACGATTGCCGGGATGGCCTCTATTGCACGCGAAGGGGAGCTTTACTTCAATGTGCACACCACTGGGCAACAGTATTTTGGGGCGATGCGTGGTCAGCTAGAGGCTGTGAACGATTTGCAGGCTCGGTGATAGTGGTTCACCAAGCCTGGCGATAATCTAGTTCAATGCTTTTTTGCTTGGCGATCGCCTCTTGCATCTGCATCTGCAGAGTGCGCCAGCGATATACATAGTTCTGATCATATAAATGCGGATTGGCAACCCAGTCGTAGTGTTGGGTACGTATCACCTCTAGATTATGCAGATGCTGGTCGAGCAACTCTTTTTTGGTCCACTGATCGCTGGCAATGCGAGCCGCCTCTGGGCAGCGCTCGTGGATGGCGAGCCAAATATCCCACACGTCAAAGCCTGCTACTTCGATGGTCAACTGCTCAGCAAGTTGCCTAAGTAGATATTCGCGAACATGTTCGAACGACACCGTTGCGTGACCCCTCGCGACTAAAAGAAGAAGCCTGTATCCAACCTGACCAAAGTTGCGAAGACATTGTTAGGGCACAGGACACTCATTAATTTGTAGCAAAAATGCTTTTAGCTGGGTATCCCCTAAAAGGGGGGGATTTCAAGTTTTGGATGTCTAGTTGGTCACACAGTCGTCATTCAGAGTGCCTGCCTGTTCAATACTCAACAGATGCTCTTCAAGCAAGTCTTGTTTGAGCCATTGTTCGGTGGTTACGCGGGCCGCCTCAGAATGGTGCTCGTGGAGGACGAGCCAAATTTCATGGGTGTTGAGACCCGTTACCTCGATATTCAGTAGTTCTGCCATTTGTCGGACTAGATTTGCGCGAAAAATTTCGAATGACACCACTTCTTGATCCTACGCTACGCATTAAAAGTCTGGATCCCGCTTGCACAGTGATGTGAAGGCATTTTTGTATGCAGAGGATCTTCGTGATTTTTTAACAAAAATACTTTTGTCGGGGTATCCCTTAAATAAGGGATTGTTTAGGCGTCTTCTGGTCTGTAACATAGCAAGAATGTATTTGCTAAAACAGGAAAGCATTGTTAGCTATGATTGCCACGCAGATACGTTGCAAGTGCTAACCACCATTAAGTACAGTGAAAATATGGCGGCGGGGATGGTGCTTAGTAACGACGCTACGCCAGGCCCGTTGAATCCGATTGCACCCGGAACAGTCGGTGCCAAAAAAATGGATCACATCTGCCGACTTGCTCGTCAGCTAGGATGAAGCTTTGAGTTTCTGTTGCTTGCTGGGCTTAAAGCATTACGCAGCAAGTGGCATCACCTCTTTAAAAATTGCGCGCAAGCTATTTTTCTCGGCGATTTTCAAATCGTAGGTTTGCTGTAAATTTAGCCACGACTGTGCGTCACCCCCAAAATATCGGGCTAGTCTTAGAGCTGTATCTGTTGAAATGCCACGCTCTTCGCGAACAATCTCATTGATGCGCGCTGGTGTCACATGCAACGCCTTCGCTAAAGCATGTGCACTCATGTTGAGTGGCTTCAAAAAATCTTCTTTCAGTATTTCACCCGGATGAATTGGGCGTAGTCCATTTTTTTTCATATTGCCTCACTCAATGGTAATCAACAATTTCAACATTTGTAGGCCCAGAGTCAGTCCAGCTAAAGCAAATTCTCCATTGCAAGTTAATCCTAATGCTGTGCTGTCCCTTGCGGTTGCCAGAAAGTAGTTCGAGATGGTTGCCAGGCGGTGCTCTTAAAAATTCTAAAGTCATTGTAGAGTCTAGTTGCTGAAGTTTGCGCTCAGCGATCGCTTTGATGCCAGCAAAACGTCTAGATGTGCCTGCTAGAAATAGCAGTTCAGTGTCTTTGCAAGAAAACGATTGAATCATAGTATATATCGAATATCGATAAACGATCAATTTATAGTGAAAAAATTGAAGTGAGATTGACTCGCTCGGGTGTTCTGAACGAGAATCAATTATAGTTTTCAAAATGGTGCGTGACCGCTTAAGCGAGCTGGCTATTTACATCTTTTACATTTTCGCGCAGAGCCTAGATGTGCGGATCGCTCAAACCTTACGACAAATAACTATTCACCAACTCGCGGCTGTTTAAAAGCTCTTTCGCTTGGCCTTGCATGGCGCAGGCGCCGTTGCGAAGCACCAAGGCGCGATCGGCGTATTCAAGCGCCAGCATGGCGACTTGTTCAACTAACAAAATCGCCAAACCTTGATCGGCTAAGCCACGCAGTGTTGTCATAATCAACTGCACAATCTGCGGTGCTAAACCTAGCGAAGGCTCGTCTAGCATCAGCACTTTAGGTTGCATCATTAAGCCACGAGCAATGGCAAGCATTTGCTGCTCGCCACCTGATAACGAACTACCTGAAATTTTTTGACGCTTTTCAAGCACCGGAAACCTCTGCCATTGCTCTTGAAGCCGCTGGGCGATCACGCTTTGGCTTAAACCGATGTTGGTGGCGCCAATCGTGAGGTTGTCGCGTACTGAGAGGCCTGGAATGATCTGACGGCCTTGAGGGACATGAATCAAACCTGCGCGTGCGAGCTGATGGGCTTGAATCTTGTCGGTGCTTTGACCGTTGAAAGAGACTGCGCCTGATTCAAGCGGCAAGAGGCCCGACAATGCGCGTAACAATGATGTTTTACCGGCACCATTTGCGCCGATCACTGCAAGCATCTCGCCAGGTGCTAGATCAAGACTAATATCTCTTAATACTTGATTCGCGCCAATATTTGCGCAGAGGTTGTTGGCGTGAATCATTTCTTCGCCCTCGAACGCCGAGTCGTTGCGATCATTTCTTCGCCCCAGTGCCAAGATAGGCCTCAATCACTTCTGGATTATTCTGGATTTCTGCCGGCGTACCGCAAGCAATCAGTTTGCCAAAGTTCAGCACACTAACGGTGTCGCATACCGACATCACGAACTCCATGTTGTGCTCAACCAGCAAGATGGTGATGCCATGTTCGCGCAGTTTACGGATGACTTGCGCAATCGCCTTGGCCTCTTGGGTATTCATCCCTGCAATCGGCTCATCAAGCAACAGCATTTTTGGCCGCTGTGCAATCGCGCGTGCCAACTCAATGAGCTTGCGGTGGCCGTAGGGCAATTGTGTAGGTAGACGATCTGCAAACTGTGCAAGCCCAAAAAACTCTAAGATGGCAAAAGCCTCTTTGCGCTCGTCACCTTCGAGTTCAGCGCCTGATATGAATGTGACAAAATCTTTGCCGTATGAATGTTTGTGGGCGACTCCCAACAGCACATTGTCGAGTACCGAGACGCCTTCGATGAGTTGAAGGTTTTGAAAGGTGCGCGCTAAACCTAAGTTGGCGCGCTTGGCAATATCCAATGAAGAGAGATCGAGGTCGCCCAAGTGGATTGAGCCCTCATCCGCACGATAAATGCCAGCAATCATGTTGATGATGGTAGATTTGCCTGCGCCATTGGGGCCGATCAAGCCGTGAATGGTATTTGGCTTAACCTCGACTGAGACTTGATCAACAGCTTTTAAGCCGCTGTAGCTTTTGCTGATACGCTGAATACTTAACGAGGTATTGCCGCCTTGCTGCACAGGTAGTGCGCCGGTGTTAGAGGTAGCTAGGGCAAGACCGGATGCCGCTGCGTTTGCGCTCGTACCGCTTAAAGATGTACCCCCTTTGAAGCGCAGCGCCAGACTACTAATCAAACCTGCCGCACCTTTCGGAAACGCCAGCAGCACGATTAATAAAATCGAGCCATAAATCAGCAAGCCATATTTATGAATATCCGCAATCACCTCAACAATCGCCATTAAGATCAAGGTGCCTAGCAAGGGTCCAGTCTTGGTACCCAGGCCGCCGACAACCGTAGCGATTAAGAGGGCGATACTCAACCGCACCGAAAACGCGTCACTGCCCACATACCCAGATTGGTGTGCAAAAAATGCACCACCCAAGCCGGCCAAGGCTGCAGCAAAGGCAAAGATGGCGGCTTTCCAGAGGCTGACGTCAACGCCCACTGACGCGGCAAAGACTTCTGATTCACG
>CAIZGG010000102.1 GCA_903932425.1 uncultured beta proteobacterium
CGTCTGCACGTTACCGTCATGACCCAGCACCTGCTGCACGTTGGCAGGATCACGTTCGGCGATCATGGCGTGGTAGTAATCCATCACGGTCTCGGGGCTGCCTTGCATGGCAACAGATCCGCCGCTCAGCAAGATCGCGCGATCGCAAATCCCCTGTACCGCCCCCTTGTCGTGCGACACGATCAAGAGTGTCGTACCCAGCTTGTTGTACGCACGAATGCGATCAAAACTTTTATGCTGAAAATAATTGTCGCCCACCGACAGGGCTTCATCCACAATCAAAATATCTGGGCGCTTTGCCGTGGCCACACTGAACGCCAAGCGCATCTGCATACCGCTTGAATACACCCGCACCGGTTGATCGATGTAATCACCAATCTCAGCAAACGCTTCGATCTCGGGCATCAGGCTGCGCATATCGTCAGCGCTTAAACCTAGCAACTGCCCCGCCATGATGGCGTTTTGACGGCCGGTAAAGTCTGGATGAAAACCCATACCCAGTTCAAGCAAAGCGGCGATGCGGCCGGTGACCTTGACCGAACCTGTGGTGGGCTCAGTGGTGCCGGTAATCATTTTAAGTAGCGTGCTTTTGCCCGCGCCATTCATACCGATGATGCCAATGGCTTCGCCTGGCTTGACTTCAAAATTGAGGCCTTGCAACACCCACTTTTGTGCATGGCGTGGCGGGCTAAATGGGATCAGCCACTCGGCTAAGCGCGCGCTGCGCGTGGGATATTGTTTATAGGCTTTGCCTAAATCGCGAACGCTAATGGTGCCCATTACAGCTCGTCCACCATTTCACCGGCATGCTTACTAAACAGACGCGCACCGGTAATACACAACACAACCGCAATCAAGGTGATCGGCCACAATGACAGCCAATCGGGCCGCTGGCCATTGACCAGAATCTGTTGATACGCGGCCATCAAATGCGTCATGGGATTGTGGCTAAGCAATTGCTGAAAGAAGGGCGGCAAAATATTGATGGGATACACGATAGGCGTAGCCCAAAACCAGAACTGCAACACGATCGCAGACAGCTGGCCAACGTCACGAAAAAAAACATTCAATACGCCCAGGGTCAGGCCTAAACCAGCTGATAACAACACTTGTATCGCCAGCACAGGGATTAACGCCAAAAATATCTTGCCCGGAAACGCCCCCGTGACGAGCAGAAACACCGTAAACAACGCAAAGATAATGACAAAGTTAACCAGTGCATTGGTCAGCGCAATGATGGGCAAACACATCCGCGGAAAATTAATCTTTTTAAGCAGATTGGCGTTTTCAATAAAAACGTTTTGCCCGCGCGTGACGGCTTCAGTAAAAAAAGACCAGGTCAGCACACCTGCACACAGGTAGATGCTGTAAGCGAACTCGCTTTCAACGCCGGGCAGTTTGCTGCGCATAATCTGCGAGAACACCACGGTGTACACAATGATCATGACCAGCGGGCGGATCACTGTCCACGCCGCACCGAGCAACGAGTTTTTATAGTTAGCCTGAAACTCGCGCTGCACGCTGCCTAAGATAAAGCCGCGATAACCCCAGAAGGTTTGAAGGATCCCCATTAGTGCGCGCGCCGACTAAGCACTCGTTTCACGCGCGACCGTAGTGATCTTGAAAGCGCACAATGTCGTCTTCACCCAAGTAATTACCGCTTTGCACTTCGATCAACACCAAATCGATTTTACCGGGGTTTTCAAGGCGATGCTTGTGGCCGGCGGGGATGAAGGTGGATTCGTTGGTGGCAATCAATAAATCTTGCTCGCCGTTCACAACCTTAGCCATGCCATCGACCACAATCCAGTGTTCACTACGGTGATGATGCATTTGTAACGATAGCGACGCACCTGGCTTAACGACGATGCGTTTCATTTTGAAACCTGGGCCCTCTTCAAGCACGGTATACGTGCCCCAAGGGCGATGCACGGTGCGATGTAACTTGTACGCCTCGTGCCCAAGCTTTTTGAGTTGACCCGCGATTTGTTTCACGTCTTGCGAATGCTCTTTA
>CAIZGG010000103.1 GCA_903932425.1 uncultured beta proteobacterium
CCCGAGCGCTACATTGGTTTCGCGTTTGGTTCAGGCCTTGAGCGCCTAACAATGCTGCGCTACGGTGTGAACGACTTGCGGCAGTTCTTTGAAGGCGATCTGCGCTTTTTACGCCAGTTAATCGATTAATTTTTAGAACGATACGGTTACCTATGCAATTTTCAGAATCTTGGCTGCGTAGTCTGGTGAATCCGCCGCTCACCACAGATGAGTTGTCGCATCGTCTGACCATGGCGGGCCTTGAGGTCGAAGAAACAGCTTTAGTGGCGCCCGCTTTTTCGGGTGTCGTCGTCGCTTTGATTCAAAGTGCCGAACCGCATCCTAATGCTGACAAGTTGCGCGTGTGTATGGTCGATGTGGGTGGCGCCGCGCCGTTGCAGATCGTATGTGGCGCGCCTAATGCAGCGGCCGGTTCAAAGGTGCCTTTAGCAACAGTTGGGGCTGTATTACCCGGCGATCTTAAGATTGGCACGGCTAAGATGCGTGGTGTTGAATCGTTTGGCATGTTGTGTTCGTCAAAAGAACTCGGTTTATCTCAAGAGCACGCCGGCTTGTTAGTGTTGCCAGCCGACGCTAAAGTTGGCTCGAATGTGCGCGAGGCCTTAGATCTTGACGATACGTTGTTTACGCTTAAGCTCACGCCCAATCGTGCCGATTGCTTGTCGATTTTGGGCGTGGCGCGTGAAGTTGCTGCGTTAACTGGGGCGCCGCTGACGGCACCTCACATAGCACCAGTGCAGCCAACACTCACCGAGGTCATCCCTGTCAGTGTGCTGGCACCAGATCTGTGTGGGCGTTTCGCAGGCCGGGTCGTGCGTGGTGTCAATGCGCGTGCGCAAACTCCAGACTGGATGGTTGAGCGCTTGAAGCGGGCAGGGCAGCGCTCAGTGACCGCGTTGGTCGATATCTCTAACTATGTGATGCTATTGCTAGGGCGCCCAACTCATGTGTTTGATTTAGAGCGCCTGCCAAAACCAGAGATCGAAGTGCGCTGGGCACGCGCCGGTGAAACTTTAACTTTACTAAACGATCAAACGATCGCACTTGATAGCTCAATGGGGGTTATCACCAGCGCTGGCACGCCTGAAAGTCTTGCTGGAATCATGGGTGGTGCCTCAACAGCAGTCTCGCTCGACACCACCAGCATTTATGTTGAAGCCGCCTTTTGGTGGCCTGAAGCGATCGCTGGTCGGGCACGCAAACTAAAGTTGAATTCAGAAGCGAGCCACCGCTTTGAGCGTGGTGTCGATTTTGAACAGATCCCCGAGCATCTTGATCTCATGACGCAACTGATTTTAGATATTTGCGGCGGCCAGGCCGGCCCAATTGACGATCAGCATATCAAATTGCCAACGCGCGAAGCGGTGACGATGCGTTTATCGCGCTGCCACCGTGTGTTGGGCGTTCAGGTCAAGCAAGAGGCTGTCTCGCAAACCTTTACGCGGCTGGGCTTTGAGTTTACGGTGCAGGGGGATAATTTTGTGGTGCTGCCACCTTCGTACCGCTTTGATATTCGGATCGAAGAAGACCTGATCGAAGAGGTCGCTCGCATCATTGGCTTTGAAAGTATTCCGGCCGTGCCTCCGATTGCTGCAGCGGTCATGCTGACAACGCCCGAGACCACGCGTTCAGCGCACACCGTGCGCCATGAGATTGCGGCCCTCGACTACCAAGAGGTGATTAACTTCTCGTTTGTCGAGCAAAGCTGGGAGACCGACATGCTTGGGCACCCAGACCCAATTCGCCTGCTCAACCCGATTGCAAGCCAGTTGGCGGTGATGCGTTCGTCGCTGCTGCCTGGGTTGGTAGCCAATATTCGGTACAACGCCAACCGTAAGCAAGCGCGTGTGCGCGTGTTTGAACTTGGCCGAGTCTTTAGGCGCGCCAACGAGTTGGCTGACGGCCCATTGACTGTGGCGGGTGTGAGCCAACCACAAGCTCTTGCAGGGGCAGCCTGGGGCTCAGCCACTGAAGATCAGTGGGGGCAAAAAAGCCGAGCGGTTGATTTTTTTGACGTCAAACGCGACCTCGAAGTGTTGTTTAGCGCACAGGCCACGCAATTGCGGTTTGTGCCCGCTCAGCATGCCTTGTTGCATCCGGGGCGCAGTGCCCGCATCGAGTTGGGCGAAGCCACGATTGGCTGGCTAGGCGAACTGCACCCCCGCTGGGTGCAGCAACAAGAGTTGTCTTCGGCGCCCGTGCTGTTTGAGGTGTCGCTTGAATCGCTAGCCGCGTTGCCAATGCCAAGTCTGCAAGAGTTATCGCGTCAACCGATGGTGCAGCGCGATTTGGCCATCTGGGTATCGGCCGACAAATCTGTGCAAGCACTGCTTGATACCATTCATCAGACGATTGCAGCAGACTCGTCGCTTGCTGTGGTGCAGCATGTTGGTTTGTTTGACCTATGGCGCGACCCAGCAAAAGTTGAAGCTCGTGAAAAGAGTCTTGCATTTAGAGTCTCATTGCAAGACACTGAGAGCACGCTTGACGAAGCTCAAGTTGATCTGTGCATGACCAAGATACGTGCTGCACTCGAAAGCGCCCATCAGGCTCGTTCACGTTAAACCAGA
>CAIZGG010000104.1 GCA_903932425.1 uncultured beta proteobacterium
ACCCAACTCAACCACTTTTTCAACTTCGACAACGGTGAGTTTGCCTGCCTGTGCAACCGGCGGATTAAAGTTGCGCGCGGTTTTATGAAAAATCAGATTGCCACTGCGGTCTGCAATGTAGGCTTTCACCAGGGAAATCTCGGGGACTAGGGCGCGCTCCATGACGTATTTTTCGCCATCGAATTCTCGGATCTCTTTGCCCTCTGCCACCACGGTGCCCACACCTGTACGGGTAAAGAAGGCTGGGATGCCAGCGCCACCGGCACGCAGGCGTTCGGCCAGCGTGCCTTGAGGGGTGAATTCAAGCTCGAGCTCGCCGGCCAAAAATTGCCGCTCAAACTCTTTGTTTTCGCCGACATACGAGGCGATCATCTTCTTGACCTGACGCGTTTGCAGCAGCATGCCCAAACCGAAGCCATCGACACCAGCGTTGTTGCTGATGCAGGTCAGATTTTGAACGCCCAAGTCACGCACAGCGGCGATCAGGGCTTCAGGGATACCACACAGGCCAAAGCCACCCACGCCAAGGGTTTGCCCATCTTTAAGGATATCTTTCAGTGCCTCGGTGGCGCTGGGATAGAGCTTATTCATTCAACAGACTCCTGAGTATGCATGTTGCCGAAATACGCGACAACTATAAAAACTTTTGAAAAATGGGCCGCATATACAATTTTTATTGATTATCGACGATTTATGGGCTTTGCCAAAGCTTGCAACACCTCGGCAGGCCAAGGGTGTGATTTATTGAGTTCAAAATCCATCCAGACCATCACCGACTTACCCTGCGCGCACAATTCAAGGCGATCGGGGTAGACCACCGAAATATCCACAGTCTGCTCAAGGCTTGAGCGACCAATACTCACCACGCGCAGACTCACGCGCACGGTTGCCGGGTAGGTAATCGACTTTTTAAAATCGCACGAGCAGTGCACCACCACAGGGCCATAACGCGTTGACTGGGGCGCCTGGCCTTCAAAAAACATCTTTAAACGCCCTTCTTCCATATAGCGGAAATAATTGGCATTATTCAGGTGTGCCAAGGCGTCAGCGTCGGACCACCGCATCGGGATGTCTAAATCGTAAATATCACCCACCATTAGGGTTTGGGGTTCAGAGCCAGCCACACACTTCTCCATCAAATCATGCCGTGCATTGCAAAAGGCGCTGTTCACGAGTTTGCAAGGCCCGCAGCACGACAGCGTGCGCCCCTGTGCAATACAATCGCTACAGCAAATAAACATCATACCTTTGAAGCAGGGAGACTCTCATGTCAGCACGCGAATCGATGGAATACGACGTTGTCGTGGTGGGCGGCGGTCCGGGCGGGTTAGCCACGGCGATTCGTCTGAAACAACTAGCCGCTGAGCGCAGCCACGAAATTTCAGTTTGCGTGCTTGAAAAAGGCAGCGAAATCGGTGCCCACATTTTGTCGGGTGCAGTGATGGATCCTCAGGCACTGACAGAGCTGTTTCCTGACTGGAAAAACATGGGGGCTCCGCTGGACACCCCCGTTAAAGAAGACGAATTCCTGTTTTTAAGCGAAACCGGTGCGCGCAAAACCCCCGAGTGGCTGCTGCCCGAGTGCTTTCAAAATCATGGCAACTACATTGTCAGCTTAGGTAAAGTTGCCCGTTGGCTTGGCGAACAAGCCGAGGCGCTGGGTGTTGAAATATTTCCGGGCTTTGCCGCGGCAGAGGTTCTGTATAACGAGCAGGGTGCGGTACGCGGCGTGGCCACCGGCGATATGGGCGTTGGGCGTGATGGTCAACCTACCGAGCAGTACCAGCAAGGCATGGAACTGTTGGCGAAATATACGATTTTTGCTGAAGGTGCACGCGGCCAACTGGGTCGCGAACTCATCAGCAAATTCAAGCTTGATCAAGGCCGCGATCCTCAGAGCTATGGCATTGGGATTAAAGAACTCTGGGAAGTCGATCCTTCAAAATCTCGCCCCGGTGTTGTGGTGCATACCGCCGGCTGGCCGCTCGATTCAGACACCTATGGTGGTTCGTTTTTGTATCACCTGAACGACAATCTCGTTGCAGTCGGTATGGTGGTTGGGCTCGATTACGCCAACCCCTGGATTTCTCCGTTCGAAGAGTTTCAACGCTACAAAACGCACCCTTCAATTCGCGGCACCTTTGAAGGCGGCAAGCGCATTGCGTACGGTGCGCGCGCCATCACCGCGGGAGGTTTGCTGTCGCTTCCTAAATTAGTGTTCCCAGGCGGTGCTTTAGTGGGCTGTGAGGCAGGCTTTTTGAATGCTTCACGCATCAAAGGCAGCCACGCGGCAATCAAGTCAGGCATGATGGCCGCTGATGCCGCGTTTGATGCCTTAGTGGCCGAGCGCAGCGGCGATGAATTACCCGCCTACCCTGCTGCCTTCGAAGCCTCGTGGTTACACACTGAACTTAACAAAGCGCGCAACTTCAAGCAGTGGTTCAAAAAGGGTCGCACCGTTGGCACCTTGATGACGGGTATCGAACAATTTGTGCTCAAAGGCAACATCCCCTGGACCATCCACCGCACCAAGGCCGATCATGCTTGCCTGCAGCCCGCAGATCAGTGCCCCAAAATTGAATATCCAAAACCTGACGGCGTCTTAACGTTTGATCGTTTGAGTTCGGTGTTTATTTCAAATACCAATCACGAAGAAAATCAGCCGATTCACTTAACACTGAAAGATGCTTCAGTACCCGTCAGTATTAACTTGGCGAAGTACGGTGGCCCTGAGGCGCGCTATTGCCCAGCCGGTGTCTATGAATACGTCAAGGATGACAACGGCAGTGATCGCTTGCAAATCAATGCCCAAAACTGCGTGCATTGCAAAACCTGCGACATCAAAGACCCCACACAAAATATCGTTTGGGTAGCACCGCAAGGTGGTGAAGGGCCGGTTTATAACGCGATGTAAGTTTCAACCCCGAGCGCACAACAAGCTCGGGGTTGCCAGTGATGGCCTGCGAGCCTTCCAGTCAATCTAAAGGCGCACAATTTGAAGCCTGAGAACAAAGGCATGTTGCTGGGGCTCATCGGCGTCACCTTATTTGGGCTGACGCTGCCAGCAACACGCATGGCGCTCGAATCTTTTCACCCAGTTTTTATCGCGACCGGTCGTGCGCTACTGGCGACCGTGTTAGCGGTGATTTACTTGGTTGCAGGTCAGCATCGTCGCCCAACACTGCACGAATTCAAATATCTGTTGCTAGTCGTCATGGGCGTTGCGATTGGCTTTCCGGTGTTTACCGCTTTAGCCATGCAACAGGTAGACGCCTCGCATGGTGGCGTCATGCTTGGCATCATGCCTTTAACCGTTGCGGCATGCGCCGCCTGGCTTTTCAAAGAACGCCCCTCACTCGGATTTTGGCTGATGGCCCTGCTGGGCAGTGCGCTCGTCGTTGTCTTTTCATTGCTGCGTGGCAACGGCAGTGTGCATTGGGCCGATCTCTCGCTGTTGCTCGCCGTACTGACTGGATCCATTTCGTACGCAACCGGGGGCTATTTAGCGCGCTCGCTGGGCGGCTTGCAAGTGATCTCGTGGACATTAGTGCTTGCCACACCGTTTTTAGTTTGGCCCGCAATTTGGTTTGCGCCAACATCGTGGCAAGCCACGAACACAGCGTGGATTGGCTTTTTGTACGTTGCCCTGTTTAGCCAATACTTAGCGTTTTTGCCTTGGTTTAAAGGTTTGTCGCTAGGCGGGATCGCGCGTGTCGGTCAAGCGCAACTAGTGCAACCGTTCGTGACGATCATCGCCTCAGCCTGGCTCTTGGGCGAAGTGGTTGACTGGGTGACCTGGGGCTTTGCCATCGCAGTATTTGCGGTTGTCGCGCTGGGTCGTATGCTAGGGGCTAAGCGTTAGGATACTAACGATTGACGTGTCTCGCGAAGGTATTCGGTACACGGCCTCAAACTGTTCAGCATGAAGGCGTTCTGCGTCTATCCGAATAGGCTCTCGAATTCACAATACGCTACAAGTACGCTATTCTTTAATCGCTCTTACGAATCATCCACCCGCTACCCCGTTGAATCTCCACATGACAACACGCCCGCAAGCCATCCCCACCACGCAAATCGACAACGAACGTGTCATCGTGACTGAATGGCGCTTTGCGCCTGGCGCCGAGACAGGCTGGCATACCCATGGCCACGACTATGTGGTGGTGCCAACCATTAGTGGGATGTTGCACCTTGAAACGCCCGAAGGTTTAAAAGAATTTCCGTTAATCGCTGGTCAGTCATACACCCGTGGTGCGGGGGTCAATCACAATGTGATCAACGCCAGTACCCATGAAGTTGCTTTCATCGAAATCGAAATCCGCTAAGACAAAAAAGGACGAGACACGCCATGCTAGATCCACAAGCCAAAGCCCTGATTGATTTGATGATCGAAAAAGGGATTCCCCCAGTGCACACGCTGACTGCAACGCAGGCACGCGAAGCCTATGTGCAGCGTCGTTTTTTTAGCCAACCGGATGCACCTGAAGTTGCGTCAAGCGTTGACACCGATATCCCGGGCCCCGCTGGGAAGATTACCGTGCGTGGTTATCGTCCCAAAGGCAGCGTGGCTGCAGATGTGCTGCCGGCGCTTGTCTATTATCACGGTGGTGGCCATGTGATTGGTGATATCGATACTCACGATGTGTTGTGCCGTACGCTTTCAAATTTGGCGCACTGTGCGGTGTTTTCGGTGCACTATCGTCTCGCCCCTGAAAATGTGTTTCCGGCAGCGTCTGACGACTGCGTGGCGGCGACCAAATGGGTGCATGCCAACGCAGCGGCACTCAAGATTGACCCAGCGCGTATCGCCGTAGGCGGCGACAGCGCCGGTGGCCATTTAGCGGCGGTCGTCGCCTTGTCACTTAAAGCAGACAATAGTTTCAAACCTGTCTTGCAATTGTTGATTTACCCGGTGACTGACCCTAGTTCAGAGCGTGAATCGATGCGCACGAACGGCCAGGGTTACATGCTCACCAAAGACTCGATGGATTATTACTACGGCGCTTACATGCCTGAAAAATGGATGCGCAACGATTGGCGCGGTGCCCCGATGCTGGCAAAAGACCACACCGGCTTAGCGCCTGCGTTCGTCATGACGGCAGGCTTTGATCCGCTCCGCGACGAGGGGGCCGATTACGCCGACAAGTTAACGATGGCAGGCGTCCCAACGCAATACGTCTGCTTCGAGCGCCAGATCCATGGTTTTATCACCATGGGCCGTATCATCGACGAGGCCAACACCGCCGCCGAACTTTGTGCGGCGGCACTGCGCGCTAAGTTTAGGTAGTTGTTGAGGGGCACCGCGCGTTAGGCTTTAGTGGTCGTCACGCGCGACTCCGCGCGATAAATCTAGGTAGTTCTCACGCGAGATCAAACACTCGCAACTCAAACAGTTCAAGTAAGCAGGGCACCACACTCACTGTGGTTGCGCCCTGCCTTGGCATGTTCAAAAAATTGACTGACTGACCGACTGGTCGTGAAAACGAACACGGCTTACCGTGTCTTGCACGCATCGGACAATTTACTTGCCGGGCGGCGCGCTCTGACGCGCCACGATTTGGCGATAAAACTACGCCAATGGATTACAATTGAGTTTAATCAGATTAACCCAATCTCCTATCACGACGGTCGCGACCGTACCCGTTACCGTAGCAGAACTACCTGAATTTTCACGACGCTCAGCCAAATTACTGAGCGAGGTCGAGCGCCAAGACATTATTTGCTTTCTTGCACACTCCCCCAAGAGCGGCGTGCTCATTGAAGGATGCGGTGGCATACGCAAACTGCGTTGGCGTAGAGGCAACAAAGGTAAAAGCGGTGGGCTTCGTATCGTGTACTACTTTTGCAACGACCATATGCCGCTCTATCTCATCACACTTTTCGCAAAAGGCGATCGAGCAAATCTTACCCAGGCAGAACGTAATGATTTACGCGAATTGGTAGATGAACTGATCACGATCTCACTAAGGAAACTCAATTGACAGCAGCCTTCAAAAGTATCAAGCGTGGCCTGACACAAGCGATCGAACATGCAAGCGGTCGCCCTCAAGCGGCTGTGATCCATCGCCCGCGCATCATTGATCTTAAAGCGTTAAGGCAAAAGTGCGGCATGACACAAGAGCAGTTCGCGGCTCAATTTGGCTTTTCAACGGCAACCCTCAGGCACTGGGAGCGCGGCGACCGCAGCCCGCGGGGTGCATCTTTGGTGCTCTTGAATGTGATTGATCACAACCCAGGCGCTGTGATTGCCGCCTTAACAGCGAAACGTTGAGCAGCGCCAACACCGCCGCCGAACTTTGTGCGGCGGCACTGCGCGCTAAGTTTTAGTGGTTGTCACGCGGCACGGCGCTGCCGCTGTTGCCAACCAAGAAATCCAAGTCAACGCCGTCGTTGGCTTGGTTGACGTGATCGACATATAACTTGTAATAACCACGATTCATTGGCGGCTCAGGGGCTTTCCATTTGAGCTTGCGGGCCGCCAAAATATCGTCGCTGACGTCTAAATGCAACCGACGCTTGGCCACATCCAGCTCAATCATGTCGCCGTTTTCAACCAAGGCCAAAGGCCCACCCGCAGCGGCCTCTGGGGCGACGTGCAAAATCACTGTGCCATAAGCGGTACCGCTCATACGCGCATCTGAGATGCGAATCATGTCGGTAATACCCTTTTTAAGGATCTTGGGAGGCAGCGGCATGTTGCCAACCTCTGCCATGCCTGGATAGCCTTTCGGGCCGCAGTTTTTAAGCACCATGATGCAGGTTTCATCGATGTCCAATTTAGGACTATCGATACGCTTATGAAAATCTTCGATATTTTCAAACACCACAGCGCGGCCGCGATGTTTGAGTAATTTTTTAGTAGCAGCCGAGGGCTTAATAATGGCGCCATCTGGGCATAAATTGCCGCGTAACACGGCGATACCCGTGTTCTTTTTAAAGGGCTTTTCAAACGTCGTGATCACGTCGCGGTTGTAGCATTCGGCTTTCTTGACGTTGTCCCAAATCGCATTACCATTCACTGTTAACGCTTTTTTATTCAACAAGCCCTGCTCACCAAGGGTGCGCAACACCACTGGCAAACCGCCGGCGTAGCAGAAGTCTTCCATGAGGTACTTACCACTTGGCATCAAGTTCAACAGGGTGTGAACATCGCGGCCAAACTTATCCCAATCATCGATATCAAGCTTGACACCAATACGTCGGGCGATTGCGATCAGGTGAATCACTGCGTTGGTAGAACCGCCAATAGCCGCGTTGGTACGAATCGCATTTTCAAACGCGTGACGCGTCAAAATTTTATCGAGCGTCAAATTATCTTTGACCATCTGGACAATGCGGCGCCCCGACTCACGCGCCAGCACATTGCGCCGCGCATCCACCGCGGGGTAAGCGGCATTACCTGGCAAGGCCACGCCTAAAGATTCAACCATGCTGGCCATCGTTGAGGCCGTGCCCATCACCATGCAATGCCCATGCGAACGATGCATGCAGGATTCAGCTTCGTGAAATTCATCGAGCGTCATCTTACCCGCGCGCACATCTTCTGACATCGACCAGGTGTTGGTGCCCGACCCGATATCTGTGCCTCGATATTTACCATTGAGCATCGGGCCACCCGACACCCCAATGGTCGGGATATTGACACTGGCCGCACCCATCAAGAGTGAAGGCGTCGTCTTATCGCAACCAAACAGCAACACCACGCCATCAAGTGGATTAGCCCGAATTGTTTCTTCTACATCCATGCTGGCAAGATTGCGCAACAACATGGCTGTTGGGCGCACCAGCGTTTCACCGATTGAGGTCACCGGAAACTCAAGCGGAAACCCACCGGCTTCGAGCACGCCCTGCCGCACCTGATCCGCCAACAACCTAAAATGCGAATTACAGGGTGTGAGCTCAGACCAGGTATTGCAAATACCAATGACGGGTCGTCCATCGAACTGATCGTGCGGGATCCCACGATTTTTTGTCCAGCTACGATAGATAAACCCGTAAATATCATTACGCGAAAACCACTGACTTGAACGGCTAGGTACAGCCGGCTTTTTGCTTTTATCTGACTTCGCCATTCAAGACTCCCTTACTTTTTAAAGGCAACAACTTTTTGTGATTGCTGGCCAAGTCCTTGAATCCCCAAGGTCATCACATCACCTGCTTTCAGATAACGTGGCTTAGGCTTGACGCCCATTCCAACACCAGGAGGCGTACCGGTTGTAATGATGTCGCCTGGCATCAGTGTTGTGAATTCACTAACGTAGCTGATGATGGTCGCTGCATCAAAAATCATGGTCTTGGTGTTGCCGGTTTGAAAACGCTTACCGTTCAAATCAAGCCACATATCCAACTTTTGAGGATCTTTGATCTCGTCGGTTGTGACCAGCCAAGGGCCAACCGGGCCGAAGGTATCGCAACCTTTGCCCTTGTCCCACGTACCGCCACGCTCGATCTGGTATTCACGCTCTGACACGTCATTGACCACGCAATAGCCTGCCACATGCTTGAGTGCATCTTTTTTGCTGACGTAGCGGGCTTTTTTGCCGATCACGATGCCGAGTTCGACTTCCCAGTCTGATTTTTTTGAACCCTTGGGCAACATAACGTTATCGTTAGGGCCAGTCAGGCTGGTATCAGCCTTGTAAAACATAATCGGCTCTTTCGGGATTGGCATGCCGGCTTCGGCGGCGTGATCTGAGTAGTTCAAACCAATCGCCAAAAACTTACCCATCTTTGCGATCGGCACGCCGAAACGTGGTTTGCCTTTCACTAAGGGCAAGGTGTCGGTCTTGATCTTGGCAAGTTTCTTTAACGCGGCCGAAGACAACTGATCGTTGGTAATGTCTGCGATGACGCCTGACAAGTCGCGCAGTTTGCCTTCTTTATCAATCAAGCCTGGCTTTTCTTTACCCTTGGCACCGTAACGTACGAGTTTCATGCAGTTTCCTTCGTGTTGAAAAAATAAAAAATTAAGGTCAAGCGATTCAATCAATCAAAAAACAAAACAGACAAAATTCTTATCGCAAGTCATCGCGCTAACATCGTTGCCTCGCAACCGTTACAGCGACCAACCACCGTCAATAATCTGCGAAGTACCCGTTGTAAACGACGACTCGTCTGAAGCCAGATAGACCGCCAGATAAGCGATCTCTTCAGGCTTACCAATACGACCGATTGGTTGACGGGACACGAACATATCACGCGCCTCTGCCACCGTTTTGCCGGTTTGAGCAGACACGGCTTGAATACGATCCCCTAAGGAAGGAGACTCGATCGTACCTGGGCAGATGGCATTAAATCTGACTCCGCGTGCAACGTAATCGGCGGCCAAAGCACGCGTCAAGCCAATCACAGCCGCCTTCGAGGCGCCGTAAATCACGCGATTGGGTGCGCCCTTAATGTTAGAGGCCGCAGAGGCCATGTTGATCACACTGCCCTTGCCTTGTTCAAGCATGCCGGGCAAAAACGCACGTATGGTGCGATACATGGATTTGACGTTCAAATCCATACTGAAATCCCAGTCGGCGTCGCTGACTTGCATGATGTCGCCTTGATGCACGAAGCCCGCACAATTAAACA
>CAIZGG010000105.1 GCA_903932425.1 uncultured beta proteobacterium
GCGCCTCCAGTTATCGATCACCGTGGGCAACCGAAACGCCCGACCGCTTAGTAACTGATTGTGTACAAAATACATAATCCAGCTCTCGTTTAAGCCAAATAGAGGTCGACCGTAAGGGATCCATAAACCCCAGAGGTTAGGGTTCCGTCAAGAACTTACATTGGCATGACTGAGGCGCGATGGCCTACTAGATTTGTGCTTCGAGCTCGTCAATGGTTGCCGTTGTTGGCTTGGCCAACAATGACGATTTAACATTCCACGGCAAGAGTGCTTCGACCGCCTCAACAGTTTTAGCCGCTGGTAATTCACGCAACACCTGGCGCAACCAGTGATAAGGCTCAAGCCCATTGGACTTAGCCGTTTCGATCAACGAATAAATCACCGCACTGGCTTTGGCACCCGCAACCGTATCACTAAAGAGCCACGCTTTACGGCCTAAAACAAAGGGCCTGATTTTGTTCTCGCAATAATTATTATCGATGGGCAGATCGCCGCGCTCAGGGTAGCGGATCAGCATGCTCCATTGATCACGCATATACGAGAGCGCTGTGCCCAGCGCACTTTTAGGAGTGACCTGAGGCAGCGTTCTTTGCATCCAATCGTAAATCGCAGCCAGTGCCGGTACGCTTCGTTCTTGGCGCGCCAAGTACCGCTCTTGGTCAGTCGCTTTCTCACAGTCACGCTCAATGCCATAAAGCACACCGATCAGACCAATAGCCTCATTAGCCAAGCCACGCTTACCCTTTGGCTGCACCCGCGAGGCGTCAACAAACCTACGCCTCGCATGCGCCCAGCAAGCCAGGCGCTCAATGCCTTCAGTATTGGCCAGTTTGTTGTAGCCCTTATAGCCATCGGCCATTAAATAACCACGATAGCCGGGCAACAGGCGCACGGGCACCTCTGCACTGCGACTCGGGTCGTAGTCAAAGATCACGACGGGCTTGCCCGGTGGACCTCCGGCCTGCACCCACATATAACTCGTAGACGTGGGTGCCCTATCTTTCTCTTTGAGCACCTGCACGACGGTTTCATCAATGTAAAGCAAGCTAGCTTCAAACAAGGCGTCACGCACTAGATTCAACAGGGGCTGCATCAATTGCCCGGCGCCAATCGCCCAGCGTGCGAGTGTCTGAGGTGGCACGGGAGCGTCGTGGCGATCAAGCACCTTGGAGAAGCGTGTCAATGGCAGGCCATCAACGTACTTGACCGTGAGCATCATGGCCAAGAAGTCAGCACTGGCGTTACTTTTAGGCAAAGGCTGCGCGGGCAGCTTAGCCGTCACGGGTGGGTGAGCAATATCGGGGCAGCCATAACGGATACGAACGTGGCGCAGAACGCGGATCTGCATCGGGACGATATCGAGCTGCTCGCTGACGTCTTGGCCAATGACCACCATCGGTGTGCCGCAAGGGCAGGTACGCTCTGACTCGGGCACGTCGTGCAAGACCTCAATGCGCTCGAGCTCAGCGGGCAGCGGCGCACGCTTGCCGCGAGGGGTTTTACGGTCTGCGGGGGTTTTGGGTGTTGCGGGATCTTTAACCTCGGGGATCACAGCAAGGTCTTGCTCTTCGGTGCTACCTAGCGCTAATGCCTCAGCTTCGTTAAACAAGTGCCCCTGGGAGTCTGACTGCTCAGAGCTTGCGCCGAACATACGACGACGCCCTAAGCGGATTTGCTCGAGCAAGTGGTCGATACGATCTTGAGCCTGAGCCACCTGAGCTTGGCCTTGCGCGATACGCGCGTGAGCTTGACTGAGATAGTCATGCGCCATCTCGTTGGCGTTGCGATGTGAGGCAATCACTGCGTGCAAGAGTGCCGAGAGCGAGGCTGCATCGGCAGGCAACACAGTCGGTAAGACGAGCTCGGGAAGAGTGATTTTCTCTTTAAAATCGAACGTCTTTTTGACTGTTTTGTGCATGCCTTATTATAGCAAATCCTCCTATGAAACAGAGGCAAAATTCAACGATTTATGAGGTTTATTTTTCCATAAATCAAAGCCCTCAAGCAGCCACTCAAACTCTTGCAAACTGAGCGTCTGCGTCTCACCCTCAAGGTCTTGCGGCCAGGCAAACCTCTCTGCCTCAAGGCGCTTGAGCCACAAGCAAAAACCATTGCGATGCCAATAAAGAACCTTGATACGCGTGCGCGTACGATTCACAAACACGTAAAGCGCACTCGCAAACGGGTTGAGCAATAACCCTTGCTCAACCAAAGCGCTTAGGCCATCAATAGACTTTCTGAAGTCGACCGGTTTGCGACATAAATAGACTGACTCGATTTGTGCGCCCGGGTGCATTAGCGCACTCCTTGCAGGCTTTGCGTCAGTGAAGCAAGCCACTGCGTGCTTGGCAGCGATTGCAACTCAAGCCTCACCGCCGCATTCAATACCAGCACACAGCCAGGCTCTGCCTTTATCGGCGGCGCTTGGCTCACGCGCAGCGCAACAAACTGACTATCGCTTGGAGTTGGCTTGACGCCGCCAGCCTTTTTTAACTTACTGCTCCAGTGATAGAGCGTTTTAATTGATAGGCCGTATTTGCCTGAATAGGCCATTAACGACAAGCCCTCTCGCTTAGCACTGGCCAAATGCTCGGTCCAAAACTGCACGCCTTTGCTATTTTTCATCCTTATCTCACTTTACGTTTGGAGATAAAGATGATCGCGTAGTTCTTATTGTGTGCCTAGGTTGGGGTTTATGGATCGCTTAC
>CAIZGG010000106.1 GCA_903932425.1 uncultured beta proteobacterium
GGACCAAAATGCTAGATTTTTAAGATTTTTTTTGTAAAAATACGCCTTGATTTTTTTTCGGCTGTCCCCATAACAGCGCGAGGCAAATAATCTTTGAACGTTTGCTCAGACGCCTTGAGCGTTGTTCGAGCCAGTGTTTATTTAAAACTGAGAGATCTATGATTAAGATCCAACATTTATCAAAATCCTTCAAAGGTAAGTTGGCGGTCAATGACTTGTCTTTAGAAGTCGGTCAGGGCGAAGTGATGGGGTTTTTAGGCCCCAACGGTGCTGGTAAATCCACAACCATGCGCATGATTACTGGGTTCATTCCTCCGACAAGCGGCTCGATCTCGGTGTGCGGCTTTGATGTGTTGAAAGATCCGATCGAGGCTAAGCGCAAGATTGGCTACTTACCAGAATCAGCGCCGTCTTATCAAGACATGACCGTGGTGTCTTTTTTACGTTTCGCTGCGGATATTCGAGGCCTGACAGGTGTCGCCGGGCAAACTGCCGTAGAGCGTGTCATTGATCTGTGTCAGTTGCAAAATGTACTGAGACAAACGATTGATACCTTGTCAAAAGGGTTTCGCCAACGTACCTGCCTGGCGCAGTCGTTGATTCATGACCCAGAGGTCTTGATCCTAGATGAGCCAACAGATGGTTTGGATCCAAATCAAAAGCACGATATGCGCAATCTGATTCGTCAGATGGGTCGCACCAAGTCGATCATCATTTCGACGCACGTTTTAGAAGAGGTTGAGGCCGTATGCAACCGCGCTGTCATCATTGCGCAAGGGCGCATTGTGGCGCAAGGTACGCCTGACGAGTTCAAGGCGCGCTCTAAAACCGGAAGAATTGATGACTATTTTCGTGAAGTGACTGGCGCCGAGCGTCAGTCATCTGCGCAGCCCGGAGTTTAATGATGAATATTTTTTCAGCCACAAGAGCGATTGCAGCCAGAGAGTGGCGCGCGTATTTTGAGTCACCGTTAGCATTTGTATTTTTAATCGCTTATCTGTTGTTGGCGGGTATCTTTACCTTTACGTTTGGTGGTTTTTTTGAACGTGGTGATGCGTCTTTGGCTGCGTTTTTTAACTGGATGCCTTGGTTGTTTTTATTTTTAGTGCCTGCGGTTGGCATGCGACTATGGTCCGAAGAGCATCGCTTAGGCACGATCGAGTTATTACTGAGGCTGCCTATTGCCCCTTGGCAAGCAATCTTGGGTAAGTTTTTGGCGTCTTGGGCATTTTTGATCTTGGCGATTGCCTTGAGCTTCCCGATGGTGCTTACCGTGAATTGGCTGGGTTCGCCTGATAATGGCGCGATCCTGGCCGGGTACGTTGGTTGCGCATTGTTAGCGGGTACCTATCTTTCGATCGCCTCCTTGACGTCGGCCTGCACACGTAATCAAGTGATCGCGTTTATTTTTTCAATCATGATTTGCTTGCTTTTAAATCTGCTTGGGTTTCCTCCTATCCTGGATTTAGTCGGGCGTTGGATTGGTACAGAAGGTATCGAGGTCATGGCAGGTTTTTCAGTGCTATCCCATTTTGATGGTTTTCAAAAAGGTGTACTGGATAGTCGCGACGTCATTTACTTTTTGTCTATTTCAGTTTTTTCGTTGTTCGCCACAGGTGTGGTCTTGCGCGGTCATCGTGCGGGTTAAGGGGTGATCATGCTGAATCGTTTATATCGAAACTCTTTTGTCGTGCTCGCGCTGGCTGTGGCTAGCTTAGTGGCGATCAATGTGCTGGCGTACTTTTATTACTCGCGTGTAGATTTGACGCAAGCAAAATCCTACACCTTGTCTGAAGGTACTCGCGATGTCTTAAAAAAATTGCAAGCACCCGTCACGATTCGGTTTTATTTTTCGCAATCTGAAGCAGGTATGCCCTTGGTGCTCAAGGGCTATGGTCGTCGAGTGCAAGACTTGTTGCTCGAGTATCGCAATGCGAGTGGCGGAAAAGTTTCTATTGAAACCTCGGATCCACAGCCCGACTCTGATCTAGAAGAGACTGCTACGCTTGATGGTGTCCAGGCGCAATCTTTGGATAATGGCGATCGCTTTTACTTAGGTCTTGCGGTCAAGCAAGGTGATCGTAAAGCTGCAATGTCTAATATCGCGATGGATCGCGAGCGCTTGCTTGAATACGACATTACGCGTGCGATTGCCAGTGTGACCGAAAAAGAGAAGACGGTACTTGGGGTGATGAGCCCGATGCCCGTCTTCGGCAACTCTGGCTTTCCGATGATGGGGGTACCACCATCGCCCAAGCAGGTGTTTATTTCAGAACTCGAGCGAGATTACAAGGTCGTCCAAGTGCCCATGGATGGCAAAGATATCGATCCCAAGGTCAAAGTGTTACTCGTGCATCATCCGCGTGGCATCACTGAGCAGGCCGAATACACCATCGATCAGTTTGTGATGCGTGGTGGCAAATTGATTGCTTTGCTTGACCCCTTTGCCTTCTTTGACGTTGCGCCAGGCCAGCGTGGAATGGAGCCAACAGGTGTTCCCTCAAACCTTGAAAAACTGACCAAGTCTTGGGGTGTCTCGCTCGACACCACGAAGATGCTTTCCGATATGCAGTACATGGTCGGTAAAGGGCCGAGCGCTCTACCCACACTGCTAAGTTTGAACGACTCTGCGTATGATCAAACTGATGTGGCAACAGCGCGCTTGGGCGGAACATTGTTTCCGTTCATTGGTGCCTTTAGCGGCCAACCGGTAGCGGGTTTAAAGCAAGAGATTTTGATGCACTCATCAAAATATTCTGCCTTGATTGAGGCCGCACGCGGTCAAGATCGCGGTGATAAGGCGACCGCTGGGTTTAAACCGGCGGGTCAAGAATTACCGATCGCAATTCGTTTGCAAGGTAAGTTCAAGACCGCTTTCCCTGATGGCCGCCCGCCCAAACCGAAGCCAGAGACAAAGCCTGAAGATGAGGCGGCTAAAGATAAGCCAGCAGGCGATGACAAGCCAGCCGCTGAAGCTGCAGCCGCACCAACTGATGCTGCTAAAAAACCAGAAGAAGCACCCGAGGTGTTTGCGCCACACATCGCCCAGGGCACTGCGGATAATTCTTTAGTCTTGATCGCTGACACTGATTTCATTAATGACGGTGCCGCAGTGCAGATTCAAGACGTGCTGGGTCAACGTCTGGTGTATCCGATCAACGGTAACTTGGCCTTTGTGCAAGCTTTGGTCGATCAGTATGCTGGTGATGCTGCGTTGATCTCACTGCGCACCCGGCAAAGCGCGACGCGACCATTTACAGTGATTAAAGAAATGGAGACGCGTGCTCAACAAGCGTACACAGAAAAAATTAAGGATATTCAGGATAGTCTGCAGGCCACGCAAGAAAAGTTGCAGGCCTTGCAAAAAACGGCACCGGCACCCGGTGCGGCTGCGGGTGCTGCAATTTTAACGAAAGAGCAGCAGGCCGAAGTGGATCGGTTCCGTAAGGTTGCCGCCGAGAAGCGTCGCGAATTAAAAGAAGTGCGTAAAGATCTCAGAGCAGACAGTGAAGCTTTGCAGTTTTGGATCAAAGTGTTGAACATCGCCCTGATTCCAGCGTTACTGGTGGTGCTGGCTTTTGGTTTGATGATGTATCGTCGGCGCGGTAAGGTAGCTTAAAAAAAGGACAATCATGTATCCCGAACTGAAACCGTACGTCGTTTTAATTACAGGTGGTGCAAGTGGCCTTGGTTTAGCCGCCGCACATGGCTTTGCCAAAGAAGGCGCAACGATTGTGATTGCCGACCTTCAAGAAGCGGCCGCAGTGAGCATCGCTCAACAGTTGGGCCCACAACACTTGGGCCTCGCTTGTGATGTCGCCAATGAGGCTCAGGTTAATCACGTGGTCGACACGGTGATTCAAAAATACGGCCGCGTTGACGTGTTGATTAATTGTGCGGGTGTTGCCGATCGGGTTGCACCAACGGTCGAGCAAGACATGGCGCACTTTCGACGCCTGCTCGATATCCATCTGACGGGCACATATATGATGACGAAGGCTTGTGCCGTGCATATGCTCAAGCAAGGCAAGGGCAACGTCATCAATATCAGCTCAATTGCTGGCGTGATTGGTTTGACTTATCGCAACGCTTACAGCGCCGCTAAGGCGGGGATTTCGATGATTACCCGCACTCTTGGTTGCGAGTGGGGGGCTGCCGGTATCCGAGTCAATGCGATTGCGCCTGGCTACATCCTGACCCCTCTAACTCAGGCCATCATTGATGAATGCAGGCTCGACAAGAGTATTGTCGAGCGTCGCACCCCGATGGGGCGGATGGGCGAGCCCCGTCATGTCGCAGATGCAATGTTATTTTTAGCCTCAGATCAGGCTGAGTTTATTACTGGAGTGACCCTGCCCGTTGACGGGGGGTATACGAGCTGGGGTGCGCCAAGCGATGCCTACACAGGCGATTGAATGTTGTAGATGTACTAGTAAGAATTAATAAATGTACTACTTTGTTTGAATTAAAATTGTTTAAATTCAAGCTCTTATTAATATAAAGGCCTCAATCCTATCTCAATAGGATTGAGGCCTTTTTCTATGACAGTTTTCTGTAAATATTTTTAAATAGTATTTACAGAGCGCTCCCTCAATTAAAA